>DATLVV010000546.1:0-4099 GCA_035577165.1 Steroidobacteraceae bacterium
AGGCACGCTCGCGCTGATCGACAATGAAATTGATCAGGCGACGGGCAGTGCGAAGCTCAAAGCCACGTTCAGCAATGCTCACAACACGCTCTGGCCCGGCCAGTACGTCAATGCACGCGTGCTGGTGCGCACCGCACGCGATGCGCTGACCCTGCCGACCACGGCGGTACAACTCGGACCCAACGGTCCCTTCACCTACGTGGTCAAAGCCGATTCGACCGTGGAAGTACGGCTGCTTAAAATCGGCGAAGAGAGCGGCGGCATGACCGTCGTCAACAGCGGCCTGACCTTGGACGAACGGGTCGTCACCAGCAACCAGTACCGCCTGCAGCCGGGCGCGCATGTGCGCAGCAACAGCCCCGCGGTTTCCGCCGGCGCGGCCAAGGCGCCCTCCAAGGCCTCATGAGCATTTCAGCCCCATTCGTCCGGCGGCCGATCGCCACGTCGTTGTTGATGGGCGGCATATTCTTGATCGGGCTGGTGGTGTTCCCGCTGTTGCCCGTGGCACCTCTGCCGCAGGTCGATTTCCCCACGATTGTGGTCACCGCCCAGCTGCCGGGCGCCAGTCCCGAAACCATGGCCTCCTCGGTCGCCACGCCGCTGGAATACCAGTTCGCCGAAATTTCGGGCCTGTCGCAGATGACGTCGACCAATGTGCTCGGCACCAGTCAAATCACGCTGCAGTTCGATCTGAATCGCAACATCGATGCCGCTGCGCAGGACGTGCAAACGGGCATTGACGCCGCCGGAGGCCAGCTGCCGAAGAATCTGCCCTCGCCGCCCTCTTATCGCAAGGTCAATCCCGCCGATTCGGCAATTTTGATCCTGGCGGTGCATTCCGACGTGCTGCCGGTCACGACCGTCGATGACTATGCCGAGAATATTCTCGCGCAGCAGATTTCGCAGATTCCGGGCATCGCGCAGGTATCGATCGGCGGCCAGCAGAAGCCGGCGGTACGCGTGCAAGTCGACCCGACCAAATTGGCGGCATTGGGCCTGCAGATGGAAGATGTGGCAGGCGTCATCGCCGCCGCCACGGTGGACGCGCCCAAAGGCGCCATCAACGGTCCGACGCGCAGCATGACGATCTACGACAACGACCAGTTGCTGAAGGCCGCACCCTGGAACGACGTGGTCGTCGCGTACAAGAATGGCGCAGCGGTGCGAATTCGGGACATCGGCGTCGCGGTCGACGGTCCGGAGAACACGCTGCTGACGGCCTGGCAAAACGGCCGCAACGGCATTCTACTGCTGATCTACAAGCAACCCGGCGCCAATGTCATCGAAGCGGAGCAGCGCGTCGAAGCGCTGCTCCCGCATGCCCTCGCCTCTGTGCCGCCCTCGATCAAGGTCGACATGGTTGCCAACCGCACCACCACGATCCAGGCCTCCGTTCATGACGTGGAATTCACACTCGCGCTGTCGATCGCGCTGGTGGTGATGGTGATATTCCTCTTCCTGCGCAGCGCCTGGGCCACCATCATTCCCGGGGTGACCGTTCCCCTGGCGCTGCTGGGCACGGCAGCGATGATGTATGTGCTCAACTACAGTCTCGACAATTTGTCGCTGATGGCGCTGACCATCGCGGTGGGTTTCGTGGTCGACGACGCCATCGTCATGCTGGAGAACATCTACCGCCACATAGAGGCCGGACTCACGCCTCTGGAGGCAACACTCAAGGGCGCCGGGGAAATCGGCTTCACCATCATGTCCATCAGCATCTCGCTCGTCGCGGTATTCATTCCGCTGCTGCTGATGGGCGGAATCATCGGCCGCCTGTTCCGCGAGTTTGCCATCACCATGACCATGACCATCGGCATTTCGGCGTTCGTGGCGCTGACGCTCTCGCCCACCATGTGCGCGCTGTTCTTGCGCGACGAGAAACATGCGAAGCACGGCAAGGCATACCTCGCGATCGAAAGGGCATTCGATCGCCTGCTGTCCGCTTACACGCGCGGCCTGGACTTCTGCCTGGATCACAAACGCGCCACATTGACCGTGTTTCTGTTCACCTTGGCGGCGACGGTCGTGCTCTACATCGAGATTCCGAAGGGCTTTTTCCCGCAGCAGGATACGGGGATCATCGCCGGCCTCTCCGACGGGCCGCAAGATATCTCGTTCACCGAGATGGTGCGGCGCCAGCATGCCCTGCTGGATGTGGTAACGAAGGATCCGGCAGTCGAGAGCTACGGCACCGGACTTGGCGGCAACCGCTCCATCAACAATGGATTTGTGGTCATTGGCCTCAAGCCGCGCGATCAGCGCGACGTCAGCGCCGACCAGGTCATCAACCGGCTGCGGCCGCAACTCGCCAAGGTTCCCGGCGCGACGCTTTTCCTGCAGTCGGCGCAGGACCTCAATGTCGGCGGCCGCACCTCGCGCACGCAGTACCAGTACACGCTTCAGGATTCGGATATCAACGAACTCAACGAATGGGCGCCGAAACTGCTGGCGGTGCTGCAAAAACTGCCCATGCTGCGCGACGTGGCCTCCGATCAACAGACCAGCAGCGGCATGTTGTCGCTGACCATCGACCGCGATCAGGCGGCGCGCTTCGGCATCCAGCCGGCCGCCGTCGACCAGGCGCTGTACGATGCGTTCGGCCAGCGCCAGGCGGCGCAATTCTTCACGCAGTCCAACAGCTATCACGTCGTTCTGGAGATCACTCCGGCGCTGCAGTCCGATCCTGCATCGCTCGACAAGTTGTATTTGAAGTCGGCTCTGACCGGCCAGATGGTGCCGCTCTCGGCCATGACCAAGTACGATACGCAGCACGTAACCTACCTGTCGATCAACCATCAGGGACAATTTCCGGCCGTGACCCTGTCGTTCAATCTTGCCCCGGGCGCGGCGCTCGGCGACGCGGTTACCGCGATCAATCGCGCATCGGCCGACATGCATCTGCCCGGCACCATCACCGGCAATTTCCAAGGTACCGCGCAAGCCTTTCAGAGCTCCCTGAAAACCCAGCCGTATCTGATCCTCGCGGCGCTGGTGGCGGTATACATCATTCTGGGCATGCTCTATGAGAGCTATATCCATCCGTTGACGATTCTCTCCACCCTACCCTCGGCGGGCGTCGGCGCGCTGCTGGTGCTGATGTTGTTCCACATCGAACTGTCGGTCATGGGCTTGATCGGCATCATTCTGTTGATCGGCATCGTGAAGAAGAACGGCATCATGATGGTGGATTTTGCCATCCAGGCCGAGCGCGAGCAGCATCTATCGCCGCATGACGCGATCCGCCAGGCCTGCCTGCTGCGCTTCCGCCCCATCATGATGACCACCATGGCTGCATTGCTCGGTGCCTTGCCTCTGGCGCTCGGCCGCGGCACCGGTGCGGAGCTCCGACAGCCTCTGGGCTACACCATGGTCGGCGGACTGATTCTCAGCCAGGCGTTGACCCTGTTTACGACCCCCGTGATCTATCTGTACCTCGACGACCTCAGCCTGCGGTTCAAGCGCCGCCGGCGGCAGAAGCACCCCAATGCACCGACGCTCGAGCCGCACCCGCGGTCGCCCAAGGCAGAGCCGACGCTGGGTGAAAGCGCGTGAAAATTCTGCTGGTCGAGGACAACGAGCGCGTCAGCCAATTCGTGGTCAAAGGTTTGCAGGAGGCCGGGCACACCACGGATCATGCCGGCAACGGCCGCGACGGCATGTTCCTGGCAGCGAGCGAACCCTACGACGTGATCATCATGGATCGCATGCTGCCGGGCGGGATCGACGGCCTTGCCATCATCGAAGTTCTGCGCAAGGCCGGCAAGCGCACGCCGATCCTCATTTTGAGTGCGCTGTCCGAGGTGGACGACCGGATACGCGGATTGCGCAGCGGCGGCGACGACTATCTGACCAAGCCTTTTGCCTTCGGCGAATTGTTGGCGCGCCTCGACGCGCTGCACCGCCGGGCCCAAGGCATCAACGCCGAGACCCCCCTCGTCGTCGGTGACTTGCATATGGATCCGTTGACGCGTAAGGTAACCCGGGGCAACCGGCCGATCGCCCTGCAGCCGCGCGAATTCAAGCTGCTCGAATACCTGATGCGCCACGCCGGCCAGGTGGTTACGCGCACGATGCTGCTGGAAGGCGTCTGGGACTA
>DATLVV010000547.1:0-8859 GCA_035577165.1 Steroidobacteraceae bacterium
TACCAAGGCACGGTGGCGGAACCGGGGATCTGGGCCGCGCCTTCCTTCAGCTCGAGCCGGGCCTCCCGGCTCGGCCATATCCTGCTGCGCATGAACTTGAGCGCCTCTCGCGGGGTCCGGGACCATTCCAGCCCCGGAAACGCCTCGATGTGTATGTTCGACCATGAAACATCTGCCAGCTGCTGGCGCCGCGCGCGTCGGGCGAGAAGCCAGGGACATTCGGCGCGCAGATCCGCGAACAGCCCCGGCGGAATCGCTTGCGGATAGTAGCGCGCGGTCAACATCAACGGTGCCAGCGCCCACCATGAGCTGCGATGGCTGGCGCGCGCGGCAAGAAGCTCCTCCCAGCCCGCCGGACCCAGGCGCGGCGCCAACCGCGCGATATCGTGCAATTGAATGAGCCGCAGCGCGCGCGCGCGCATGTTACCCGCGGCGTGCAGCAACAGATGCATCATCAGGAACGCATGTCCGGGATAGGCGTTGAGCCCGGGATGGGCGGCGTCCGGAAACAGGTACTCGGTGATGTCGGTCGGCGTGACGGGAAGATGTTCCGCAATCCTGGTATGCAGTTCGATCTTGAGGGGATCATCCGTGCTCTCGCCCAACCGGTCGCCGACCACGGTCTTCTTTACGCGCGGCTGAAACACCCGATGACGATGCGTGGTGAATCCGGCCGCATAGCCGCAGCGCTCGATCACTCGAGCCGCCGCTTGCGTGTCGTCCTCGCGCACCAACAGGTCGATATCGCCCATGGGACGCTCGCCGCCCGCATACAGCCCGGCCGCGTGCAGCGCCGCGCCCTTGAGCGCCACCAGCGCGACGCCTTCGCGACGCGCATGCGCGTCGATGTCCGCGAGCAAACTCTCGATTTGCAGGTGCCGCCCGACGGTCTGCTGCCTTTGCTCGCGCAGAAATCGCCGCCAGCCTTGCGGGCCCTCCCAGCGCAATGCTGCGTCGAGAAGCGACGACACCCCATGCATGGCGGTCGCGGCCCGGGCAATGCGCCATTCGAACTCGCTCCAGGGCGGCGCCTCATGCGTCGGGGAGGCGAGTTCGCGTGCGAGCCGCTCCGTCGTGGTACGCAGCGCGGCTGCGACTTGCGTGAGCGGCGGATGAGCGGCTGACATGGTGGCTACTATATGAGTTCCTCGACCGGTCGTTTAGGTTTCATCCTCCCGCACGGCATCGTTTACACTCCGCGGTTTGGCACGGAGTTGCAATGCGAGGCTTGAGCAGACAGGTCATCGGCGTCATCGGTCTCGGCTATGTCGGCCTGCCGCTGGCGGTGGAATTCGGCAAGAAATATCGCACCGTCGGTTTCGATAACAATCCGGGCCGCATCAAAGAGTTACAAGCGGGGCGCGACGTCACCCGGGAGGCCACCGGCGCAGAGCTCAGGGCGGCGCGTAAACTGCGTTTCTCGGCGCAGGCCAAGGATCTGCGTTCCTGCAGTGTTTACATCGTCACCGTGCCGACGCCCATCGATCAGTACAAGCGTCCGGACTTGAAGCCGCTGCTCAAGGCCAGTGAAACGGTCGGACGCGTCCTGAAGAAGGGCGATGTCGTGATTTACGAGTCCACCGTCTATCCCGGCTGCACCGAGGAGATCTGCGTGCCGGTGCTGGAGCGGTTTTCATCGCTGCGATTCAACAAGGACTTCTACTGCGGTTACAGTCCCGAGCGCATCAATCCGGGCGACAAGCAGCACCGCCTGACCACCATCAAGAAGGTGACCTCCGGCTCCACGCCGCGGATCTCAGACTTCGTAAATGCGCTGTACGCATCGATCATCATGGCGGGCACGCATCAGGCTTCGAGCATCAAGGTGGCGGAAGCCGCGAAGGTGATCGAGAACACGCAGCGCGACGTCAACATCGCCCTCATCAATGAGCTGTCGGTGATCTTCAAGCGCATCGGCATCGACACCGAGGAAGTGCTGCGCGCCGCCGGCACCAAGTGGAACTTTCTGCCCTTTCGCCCCGGCCTGGTGGGCGGGCATTGCATCGGCGTCGATCCCTACTATTTGACGCACAAGGCCACAGAAATCGGCTACCACCCGGAAATGATCCTGGCGGGGCGTCGCATCAACGATGGCATGGGGGCATATGTCGCCCAGCAAATACTCAAGCTCATGGCCGACCGGCGCATCATGGTGGCGGACTCGAAGGTGCTGATTCTCGGACTCACCTTCAAGGAGAATTGTCCGGATCTGCGCAACAGCAAGGTCATGGACGTCGTCAGCGAGTTCAAGCGCTTCGATGCCAGGGTGGACGTCTACGATCCTTGGGTCGACGCGGACGCGGCCTTTCACGAATATGGACTTCGCCCGATCAAGACGCCCAAACCCGCCCATTACGATGCCATCGTGCTCGCCGTCGGGCACGACGAATTCAAGGCCATGGGCGTGCGCAACATTCGCCGCTGGGCGAAAAAAACACATGTGCTGTACGACGTGAAATACGCGTTCCCCCGGGATCAGACCGATGGGCGGTTGTAAACGCTCATGAAGATTTTGGTCACCGGCGCCGCGGGATTCATCGGATTTTTCGTCGCGCAAGCCTTGCTCGCGCGCGGCGATGAGGTGGTCGGGATCGACAACTTGAACGACTATTACGACCCGCGGCTGAAGACCTCGCGGCTCGAAATACTGCGGCAGCAAAAGAATTTTCGCTTCGTAAAATTGGATGTGGCCGACCGGCGCGGCATGGAGGCGCTGTTCGCAGCCGAAAAATTCAGCCGGGTGATACACCTGGCGGCTCAAGCGGGCGTGCGTAACTCCATCGAAAATCCGCATATATACGTCGACAGCAACGTGGTCGGTTTTTTGCACGTCATCGAGGGATGCCGGCGCAACGCCGTCGAGCATCTGGTGTATGCCTCCACGAGTTCGGTCTACGGCGCGAATACCCGCATGCCGTTCTCCGTCGATCAGAATGTCGATCACCCGCTCACCCTGTATGCGGCGACCAAGAAGGCGAATGAGCTCATGGCCCATTCCTATTCCTCCCTGTACGCGCTGCCGACCACGGGCCTGCGCTTCTTCACCGTCTATGGGCCATGGGGCCGGCCTGACATGGCATTGTTCCTGTTCACGGCCAACATCCTCGCCGGCAAGCCGATCGACGTGTTCAACCACGGCAGGCACAAGCGCGACTTCACCTACGTCGGCGACATCGCGGCGGGGGTGGTCGCGGCGGTGGATCACGTCGCGGCGCCCGATGCGGGTTGGAACTCGCAGGACCCGAATCCGAGCACCAGCCGTGCGCCCTACCGGCTGTACAACATCGGCAATCACCGCTCCATCGAACTGCTGCGCTACATCGAGGTGCTCGAGCACTGCCTGGGCCGCAAGGCGCAGAAGAACCTGCTGCCGATGCAGCCGGGCGATGTGCCCGATACGTTGGCGGACGTCGAGACGCTCGCGCGCGATGTCGGCTACTGCCCGAGCACGCCGATCGAAGTGGGAGTCGAGCGGTTCGTCGATTGGTATCGCTCCTATTATCATTCGCGCACGTTATAATCATTGCATGCTCAAACCCGTGACCGATCGCAAGATTCGCTTTGCCCTGGTGGGCTGCGGGCGCATCGCGGCGAATCACATCGGAGCCATCAAGGTGCATGGCGAGCGTTGCGAACTGACGGACGTGTGCGACGTGGATCCGGCCACGTTGGCCGATGCGGTTGCCAAAACCGGCGCAAAGGGGCACTCGAGCCTGGAAAAAATGCTGGCCGATACGCAGGCGGATTGCGTCGTGCTGGCATCGCCGTCGGGCTTGCACTCGGCGCAGGCGATCCGCGCGGCCGCGGCCGGCAGACATGTGATGACCGAGAAGCCCATGGCCACCCGCTGGCAGGACGGCCTCGACATGGTCCGCGCCTGCGATGCCGCCGGGGTGCGGCTTTTCGTCGTCAAGCAGAATCGGCGCAATCGCACGCTGCAGATGTTGAAGCAGGCCGTCGAAGCGCGGCGTTTCGGCAGAATCTACATGGTCAGCATCAACGTATTCTGGACCCGCCCGCAGAGCTACTACGACGGCGCCAAATGGCGCGGAACCTGGGAGTTCGACGGCGGAGCGTTCATGAATCAAGCCAGCCACTATGTCGATCTGCTGGACTGGCTGGGCGGGCCCGTCGAAAGCGTGATGGCGTACACCGGCACATTGGCGCGGCGCATTGAAGTCGAGGACACCGGCGTTGCGGCGCTCAAGTGGCGCAACGGTGCGATGGGCTCGATCAGCGTGACCATGTTGACCTACCCGAAGAACCTCGAGGGCTCCATCACCATCCTGGGTGAAACCGGCACGGTGAGAATCGGCGGCGTGGCGGTCAATGAGATCCAGCGCTGGGAATTCGCGGCGCCGCACGACATGGACCGCGAAATAGCCGAGGCGAACTATGAAACGACGTCGGTGTACGGGTTCGGGCACCCTCTGTACTACGACAATGTGATTCGCACGCTTCGCGGCGAGGCGGAGGCCGAAACCGACGGCAGGGAAGGATTGCGCTCGCTGGAATTGTTGATCGCACTCTACATGTCTGCCCGCGATGGACGACGCATCAGCCTGCCGCTCGAGTACTGAGGCCGTGCCGGCGACCTACGTCCATCCATCCGCGATCATCGATGAAGGCGCCGTGCTCGGAGAGGGCTGCCGCGTCTGGCACTTCGTGCATATTTGCGCCCAGGCGCGCATCGGCAGCGGCTGTTCGTTCGGTCAAAATGTGTTCGTCGGCAATGACGTTGCCATCGGCAACAACGTCAAGGTGCAGAACAACGTATCGATCTACGATGCCGTCACATTGGAAGACGACGTGTTTTGCGGACCGAGCATGGTCTTCACCAACGTCTACAATCCACGCTCCGCCGTGATCCGCAAGGCGGAGTACCGCAAGACCCTCGTAAGGAAAGGCGCCACGCTGGGGGCGAATTGCACCATCATCTGCGGAATCACCATTGGGGAATATGCATTCGTCGGCGCCGGCGCGGTGGTCAACAAAAGCCTGCCGGCGTACGCGCTGGCGGTCGGCGTGCCGGCCCGGCACATCGGCTGGATGAGCCGCTTTGGCCGGCAATTGGATCTTCCGCTGCAGGGCAGCGCGAGCGCGCGTTGCCCTGAAACCGGCGAGAGGTACGTGCTGCGCGATGGTGTCTGCGCCGTCGATGGGACTGCTTAGTGGCGGAGTCCAAGCGCGCCATTCGTACCGTCAGCATCGTTGGAGCGCGCCCGCAGTTCGTGAAGCTGGCGCCCGTTTCCAGGGCGATGCAGCGGGCGCGGTTGAAAATCGACGATCGGATCGTGCACACGGGACAGCACTACGATGAGGCGATGTCCAAGGTTTTTTTCGATGAATTGGGCATTCCCCAGCCGGCCGTGAACCTGGGAGTGGGATCAGGGCCGCAGGGCCGTCAGACCGCGCGCATGCTGGAAGCGATCGAGGCGGATCTGACGGACAATCAACCGGATGCCGTCATCGTCTACGGCGATACGAACTCGACTCTGGCGGGCGCGCTGGCCGCCGCGAAATTGCATATTCCCGTGGCGCACGTGGAAGCCGGCCTGCGCAGCTTCAACCGAAGAATGCCGGAAGAGTTGAATCGGATTGCGACCGATCACCTGTCTGAGATGCTGTTCGCGCCGACGCAGACCGCCGTCGAAAACCTGACGGCTGAAGGCCTGCGAGACCGGGCGCTTTTGACGGGGGATGTGATGTACGATGCCGTCCTATTCTATGCAAAGCTGGCATCCAGCCGCTCCTCGATCGTCCGCGATCTCGGCCTTGCGGCGGGGGAATATGGAATCGCCACGGTTCACCGCGCCGAAAACACCACGCCTGCCGAACTACAGACCCTGCTGCGCGCGCTCAACGATGCCGCCACGCGTTTTGGCCGGATCATTTTTCCGCTGCATCCGCGCACATCCTCCATCCTGCAAAGCGGGCTGCTCGATTGGCGGCCTGCCCCGAATTTGCAGCTGACCGACCCGCTGAGCTACCTGGACATGCTCGCATTGATTCAAGGTGCGATGTGGGTTCTCACCGATTCCGGAGGACTGCAAAAGGAAGCCTTCTTCTTGAATTGTCCTTGCGTTACGCTGCGCAATGAGACTGAATGGGTCGAAACGCTGCATAACGATGCCAACAGCATTGCGGGTAGCGACGGGGCTCTGCTAGCGGAAAAGCTCGCCCGTCTCGCCCAGCGCCCACGCAGGGCCGCCGATTGCGCGCCGGGCAACGAGGGTCCCTTTGGAGCCGGCCGGGCGGCGGAGCAAATCGTCGAGGCAATTTGCGGGCTTTGTGAGTCGCACATATGAATGACATGACGGAAGACCCCCGGCACGACCTGAGCTTGATGGCGCTGCTGGCGTTCATGGGCCGGCACAGACTGATCATCGCCGGCTGCGTCGTTCTGTTTACCCTGGGGGCGACTGCGCTGGCGTTCATATTGACGCCGAAGTACCGCGCCGAGGTGGTGGTTGAGCCGGCGGACAGTTCCAGCGGTTTGGGCGATCTTGGCCAGCTCGGCGGCCTGGCCTCCCTGGCAGGGATCAACCTCGGCGGCGCCGGCGGCAAGAAATCGGACTCGGCGCTCGAGTATCTGCGTTCGCGCACCTTCACGGCCGGATTCATCCAGCGTCATTCGCTCATGCCCGTGCTGTTCGCCAAGCGCTGGGATGCAGCCCGCAACCAATGGCGCGATGCAAACGATATTCCGACCATCGCCGAGGGCGTCGCCGGATTCTCTAAAAGAGTCCGGCAAATTTCCGAGGATCGGCGCACCGGCATCGTGACCGTGGGCATCGTCTGGCGGGATCGGGTCGCGGCCGCGCAGTGGGCCAATTGGTTGATCGCCGAGGCCGACAAGGCCCTGCGGGAAAGAGCCATCGCCGAGCAGAACCGCAGCATCGAGTATCTGAAATCGGAAGCCGCGCAGACGCCCACGGTGGAGATCGGGACTGCGATCTCCAAGCTCATGGAAACGGAGCTGAAAAACGCCATGCTGGCGCGAACCCGCGATGCCTACGCGTTCAAGGTGATCGATCCGGCGGTGCCGCCCGATGCCAAGGACCGCGATAGTCCGAACAAGCCCTTGATCATCGCTCTCGGCGTAGGCTTCGGACTGGTCGTGGGCATGATCGTGGCCGCCGTGCGCCAACGCCGCCGGCCGCGCCGCTGACGCCCTGCCCTCGTGCTTCCCCTAGACTACGTCCATGCGTTCTGCCTGGCCGGCATCGCGCTGTACATCTGGGAGCGTGAGCCTCCCCGGCTGCTGTTGGTGCCTCTGATGCTGATTTCGTTCTTCGTCTTGTACGGGGTCGGGAACATCGTTTACTTCGCCGGGGCGGACACGGTGCCGGCTGTGCGCACCGCAGTGACCCTATGCCTGATTTTCATGTGGGTGGGGCTGGTGATCGGCATTGAAACGGCGAGGGCGACCGCGCCATCGTGGACCGCCCGATCCGAGCGCGTGATGCGCAACTGGAAGAACACGCCCATTTTAAACCGGCCCGACGGCGATCAACTGCTGGCCGTGGCCGGTGTCTTGGTCGCGCTGTACGTCGTGGCAGTGTTTCTCTATTTCGGCAAACCCGGTCAATTTCTGAATTTCTTGTCGCTGCAATCGACCATCGACAAGGTAAAATTCCGTCATGACTTCGGACCCGAAGGCGGCTACCTCTATCAAACACTGATATCCTCAGTTGCGCCCTTTCTGAGTTTCGTGCTGGTGCTGAAGGGCGTGGTGTCCCGGAAGCGCCATTTGACCGCGATCGGCTTGATGATCGGCGCCGCCGTGTTTGCAGGCAAGGTCGTCACCTATGCGAAGAGTCCTTGGTTGGTCTTTGTGCTGCAGATCATCATCGTGGTTCAAGCGACCCGCAGCCTGAGGTTCGGACTCGGCCGATTCTTGATTTTCTCCGCCATCATGCTGCTCGGCGTGGTGCTTGCCGCAGTGATTGCGATACCCGAGCTCGATTACCCCGATCTGGTGGAGTGGCTTACCTACCGCTTCTTCGAAGTCAACAATGAAGTCATCTATCAGACTTTCTACGTCTACCCGGAGTATTTACCCCATACCTGGGGAATGAATATCGGATTGGTCCACGCTTTGTTCGGCAGCGGAGATTTGCTGTCCGCCCACACCCGGGTCGCGAGTTTCTTCGGCTCCGAGGGTGCGACCTTCGATTCGTTTTTCATCGGCGACGCCTGGGTGGATTTTTCCTACAGCGGCGTGATCATCATGTCGTTGTTCGTCGGCTTCATCGTCAAGAGCGTCGACATTTTCGTCATGAGCCTGGGAAAGACGCCGCTGTCCCTGGCGCTGCTCGGCAGCGGCATGTACGGGCTGTTCCAGTTGGAGCTTACGTCGGCGTTTACTGCATTTTTTTCGGGTGGCCTGGTGCTGATTCCGCTGCTGGCTTCCGCGTCGGCCGGGCTGGTCAACGACCTTTCGGGCCGCAGCCGCGGCCGGGGAGCGAACCCGGCCCCTGAGGGCAGGTAAGCGCCGCTTCGAACACGTCGCGAAATCGGTGCAGCTCCGCGACGGCAATGTGATTGCTATCCGAGAACAGCGAATGGCCGTCCATGATGTAGTAACAGCGCTCGTCGGGGCACTGCACTTTGTCGGGACGGGCGAAGCTGATGTCCCGGCGGCCATCGAAATGTTGAATCGCGGCGCCGAAACGCCGCAGGAAGTCCGCTGCCGGCTCGAAGGTCGGCCGATCGACCCGTTGTCCGAACGCGAGCTGACGGCTGAGGATGGATGCGATGTTCCAGCCTGGCTCGGCGATGGGACCGATGAGGACCACCCGCTTGCCGGTCCGCTGCAGTCCGTCGATGAGATCATCCAGCGCCGCGATCAAGGCG
>DATLVV010000548.1:0-4694 GCA_035577165.1 Steroidobacteraceae bacterium
GTTTTCCTCGACCACGCGCTTCGCAGCCGGACTCAGTTTCGCCGCGGCTGCGTCGGCTTTCACCGCGTCCCTGGCCGCAGTGATAGATCCGCTGGCCGTGATAGTCCCGGCGGAGGTGGCCATGATGGGGGGTGCGCTCGCTCCGGGCACGGCTGCGGCCGCGGCGCCTTCTTCGATGACGGCCAATACCTCGCCGCCGGTCACCTTGGCGCCGTCCTGAAGCCTGATCTCACTGATCACCCCGGCCGCGGGAGCCGGCACTTCCAGGACCACCTTGTCGGTTTCCAAGTCGACGAGATTTTCATCGCGCACCACGGCATCGCCGGGCTTCTTGTGCCATGAGACGAGCGTGGCATCAGCCACCGACTCGGGCAGCTGCGGCACGCGAACTTCGATTGTCATGAACCCGTCCTAGTTTGAGCAGCCGGGAGGCGCATCGTTTGTCGAGAACTTTCTTCCGGCGGCTGGCCCTGCAGCGCCGCGGCCACCAGATTCTTTTGTTGTTGCTCGTGCAGCGCAGAGATGCCGGTGGCCGGGGCCGCCGCACCGGCGCGGCCGGCATACAAAAGCTCATGCTGCGGTCCCAGCTTGGACTGCAGGCGGTGGCGGATCTGGTACCAGCTGCCTTGGTTCTGCGGCTCTTCCTGGCACCAGACGATTTCCCGGGCGTTCGAATACTTGCCGAGAATTGCCTGGTATTCCTCCGAAGGAAACGGATAGAGCTGCTCGATGCGAACCACCGCCACCGTGTCAGCCTTGACTTCGCGCCGCGTCTTCAACAAATCGAAGTACACCTTGCCGCTGCACAGCACGACCCGCGTCACGGCGGAAGCCTTGAGATCATCGATGTCGTCGATGATCGGATAGAAGCCGCCGGTGCCGAGTTCTTCGAGCCGCGACACCGACAGGGGATGCCGCAACAGGCTCTTCGGCGTCATGACGATCAGCGGCTTGCGCAGCGGCCGGACCATTTGCCGCCGCAGCATGTGGAACATCTGGGCGGGAGTCGACGGCACGCACACCTGCATGTTGTACTCGGCGCAGAGCTGCAGGAAGCGTTCCAGACGCGCCGATGAGTGCTCGGGACCCTGACCTTCGTAGCCGTGCGGCAAGAACAAGGTGATGCCGGAGAGGCGGCCCCACTTGGCTTCGCCCGAGCTGATGAACTGATCGATGATGACCTGGGCGCCGTTGCAGAAGTCGCCGAACTGACCCTCCCAGATCGTCAGGCAATGGGGTTCGGTGGTCGAATAGCCGTATTCGAAGCCCATGACCGCCTCTTCCGACAACACCGAATCGGTCACCGTGAACGCCGGCTGATTGGTCGCAAGATGCTGCAGCGGCACGTAGCGGCGGCCGGTGGTCTGATCGTGCAGAACCGCATGGCGGTGAAAAAACGTGCCGCGGCCGCTGTCTTGTCCGGTGAGGCGCACCGAATATCCATCCTGCACCAGGGCGGCGTAGGCCAGGTTCTCCGCGGCGCCCCAATCGAGCGCCAGATCGCCGCCCACCATTCTTTCGCGGGCCTGCATGACGGCGAGCACGCGCGGATGCAGAACCCAATCCGACGGATATGAGGTGATCGCCTTGCCGAGCGAGCGCAGGCGCCCCATGTCGACCGCGGTCTTCACCGGCTCGGACCAATCCGCGCTCAAGTATTCGGTCCAGTCCACCGTGTACTTGTTGCCGATCAGGCCGAGCGCGGCGCGCGCCTGTGGCTTGCCCTCGTCCAGGCCGCTGCGATACTGCTCCATCATGGCGGCGGCTTCCACGGCGGGAAGCACTCCCTCGGCAGCCAGCTTGTCTGCGTACAACTGGCGCACCGTCGGCTTCTTGCGAATGACCTGGTACATGAGCGGCTGGGTGGCCGCCGGCTCGTCGCCTTCGTTGTGGCCGTGGCGCCGGTAGCACACCAGATCAATCACCACGTCCTTGTGAAATTTCATGCGGTACTCGAGCGCAAATCGCGTGACGAAACACACCGCCTCCGGATCATCGGCATTGACATGGAATATCGGCGCTTCGACCATTTTCGCCACGTCGGAGCAATAGAGAGTGGAGCGTGCATCGCGCGGATCGCTGGTGGTGAATCCCACCTGGTTGTTGATGATGATGTGCACCGAACCGCCCGTGTAGAAGCCGCGCGCCTGCGACAGCTGCAGCGTCTCCATGATGACGCCTTGTCCGGCGAATGCGGCGTCGCCATGAATCTGGACCGGCAGGACCTTGTCGCCGGGCACATCGCGGCGCCGCTCCTGCCGTGCCCGCACCGAGCCTTCGACCACCGCGTTCACCACTTCCAGGTGCGAGGGATTGAACGCCAGCGCGACGTGCACATTGCCCGACGCGGTTTTCAGATCGGAGGAAAATCCCTTGTGATATTTGACGTCGCCCGAGCCGCGCAGCTTCGCCAAATCGTACTGGCCTTCGAACTCGCTGAACAAATCCTTGGGGGCCTTGCCCAGCAGGTTCACCAGCACGTTGAGGCGGCCGCGATGCGCCATGCCGATGATGGTCTCCTCGACGCCGAGTCTGCCGCCCTGCTGCACCAGATCGTCGAGCAGGGGGATCAGGCTGTCGCCGCCCTCGAGCGAAAATCGCTTCTGCCCCACGTACTTGGTGTGCAGGTAGCGCTCCAGGCCCTCCGCCGCAGTCAATTGCCAGAGAATATTTTTCTTTTCATCGGCGCTGAAGCGGCGCTGCAGACGCGCCACTTGGAAGCTATCCTGCAGCCACAGGCGCTCGTCGGTGGTCGACACGTGCGCGAACTCGGCGCCGATGGTGTCGGTGTAGATGAATTTCAAGTCCGCCAGAATGTCTTTGAGCTTGGCGCGCTCGGGCAGCGCGTGATTGCGGCTGCCGGTGAAGAATTCCGTATTCAGATCCGCGTCGGAGAGCCCGAAGTACTCCAGATCGAGCACATAGGGCTTGGCGCGCTGCTGCAGGCCGAGCGGATCCAGATTGGCGGCCAAATGGCCGCGATTCGCGTAAATCTGGATGAGGCGCGACACCGCGCCCTGTTTGGCGCTCGCCCCGCCCGATTCGCTGCTCTGGCCACCCTGCGCCGGCAGTCGTTGGCGCGCCGCCAGGCGTGCGCGAATCGGCGAGTGTGCGATCTCGCGGGCGCTGCCGCCTTTCAGCCTGCTAAAATAGGCCGCCCAGGTCGGATCCACCGCATTGGGATCCTTCAAGAACTGTTCGTAGAGATCCTCGATGAAGTCGGCATTGCCGCCGGAGAGCGCCGTGGTGGCTAGTTGGTCGGCGAGGGATTGACTCATAGTGCTTGGAAGGCAAAAACCTCAAGTACATCAACATGATGCGCATGGAAGCGAGCTTGAGAAGCAACTGCTAGTTTAGCCGAAGGCGGCACAATATGGAATGTGACGGCGGCCGGCAGAATTACAAGATGGACAGTACCAGGGGGCTCTTCAGCAACCAAATTTCGTAGCCGATGAGACTCGCGTAGGCGATCAACACCGCGTACAAAACCCAGGTGACCTGCAGCACGCGCATGAATCGGTAGCGCGCCAGAACGACCATGAAGATGATGCTGGCGCCGGTTATGCCCAATTTCAGCGCGGCAAACACCGCCACGCCCCGGTATATGAGCACTGCCATGAAGGGGTTCACTTCGGCAGCGCCCTGTTGCAGCAATATCAGCGTCAAGAACGCATCCGCCACGCACAACAGCAATATGCCGAGCGCCACCGCGAGCAAGTGCGCCGAGTACCAATCGAGAGAATGAAAACTCGAGTCCCCGAGACGCCGCGGCGGCGTACGGCGGCGAGGTTTGAAGCTACCATAGAACACGGACCAAAAGGCCCGGCGGCGGCGCTCGCGATTGCGCCGTTCGTGGATTGCGCGGGATGCTGGGGGTGCGGCTTGCATTGACCCCCACTATCGCGACATACCGGGACCATCGGCAAGCTCAATGCGTCATAACGCACCCCGGCCGCCGATTATATTTTCTACGAGGCGGTCACCAGGCGGGCCACGAATTCGTTGACCGGCATCGCGGCCAGCGCACCGCGGTCGGCGAACATGGCATTGATCGATTCGGATTGTCTCGGGCTGAAATGCGCCGCGACGCTCGCCTCGAACTTCTTGACCAGCACCGGCATGCCTTCCGCGCGGCGCTTGCGGTGGCCGATGGGAAAATCGACCTGCACACGCTCGCTCGCCGACCCGTCGGCGAAGAACACCTGCACCGCGTTGCCGATGTAGCGCTTGTTCGCGTCGTAGTACTCCTGCGTGAACGTCGTGTTCTCTTTGACCTGCATCCTGGCCCGCAGCGCATCGACCCGGGGATCCAGGGCGATACGGTCCTCATAATCCGCCGCGTTGAGTCTGCCGAAGAGCAGCGGAATGGCGACCATGTACTGAATGCAGTGATCGCGATCCGCCGGATTGGCGAGCGGTCCCGTCTTGTCGATGATGCGAACCCCGGGTTCCTGGGTTTCGATGATGATCCGTTCGATCTCGCCGATCCTCGGCAAAATCCGCGCATGCAGCGTCATCGCCGCTTCGACCGCGGTTTGCGCATGAAACTCCGCCGGATAGGAGATCTTGAACAGGACGTTTTCCATCACGTAGCTGCCGAACGCCTGTGGCAGGGACAGCGATTTCCCCTTGAACAACACGTCTTGGAAGCCCCAGGTCTTGGCCGACAGCGCGGAGGGATATCCCATCTCGTC
>DATLVV010000549.1:0-8870 GCA_035577165.1 Steroidobacteraceae bacterium
ACCCCGAGTTCACGATGCTCGAGCTGTATCAGGCCTATGCCGACTATGCCGATCTCATGGAGATGATCGAAACCCTGTTCCAGGGCCTCGCCGACACCCTGGTCGGCTCGCGCAAGCTGGTGTACCAGGGCACCGAGATCGATTTGTCGCGAAGCTTCGCCCGCAAGAGCATCGAAGACATCATTCTGGAGAACAACACCGAGCTGGACCCCATGTCGCTGCGCGACACGGCCTATCTGCGCCGGGTCTGCGATTACATGAAGATTCCCTACAAGGGCGGCGACGGTCCGGGAAAACTACAAATCGAAATTTTCGAGAGAACCGGCGAGCACACCCTGGTGCAGCCCACCTTCGCCTACGCCTATCCCGCCGAGGTGTCGCCGTTGTCGCGGCGCAATGACGCGGATCCCTTCATCACCGACCGATGGGAATTCTTCGTCGGCGGCCGCGAGCTCGCCAACGGATTTTCCGAGCTGAATGACGCCGAGGACCAAGCGCAGCGCTTCAAGGAACAGGTGGAGCGCAAGGACGCGGGCGACGAGGAGGCCATGTATTACGACGCTGACTATGTACGGGCGCTGGAATACGGCATGCCCCCCGCCGCCGGACTCGGCTTGGGGGTCGATCGGCTGGTCATGCTGTATACCAATTCGCCGTCCATTCGCGACGTCCTGCTGTTCCCGCACATGCGGCCCGAGGCTTGACGGTCAGAGCGCGTAGGGCAGCGGCAGCTGCGTGGCGGGGACCGCGCCACTCGGAGCGGACTCGGCGGCGGATGCGAGATCGTTCGCCGGCGTATCGGCCGGTACATTGAGCACGGCCAGGGCCTCGAAGCCGTCGCCGGATCGAGCTACTTCGACCAATCGCCCCGAACGGCCGTCGCGGAGAAGCAGGGACTGCCCCGTGTTCCATTCACCGTCAGGCAGATGCAATCGGTACAGGCGCCGCTTGATGCGGCCAAGGTGCTGGGTGCGCGCGATGATTTCCTGCCCGGTGTAGCAACCCTTGCTGAAGCTGATGCCGTCCAGGAGATCGAGATTGAGCATTTGCGCGACGAAGGCTTCGTGCGTGCTCGAATATATCTGCGGCAAACCGTCGCGAATGTCGGCGAGGCGCCAGTCATGTTCGATTCGATCGGCCGCCGGCATGTCGCCGGTGAGCCGGTGCTCCGCCAGCTTGTCGCCGGGCGCGATGACCCAGTAGCGCGCGGCGCCGGGCCTCACCGCCGCCACGCCGATGCCGTCGGATTCGACATAGCCGGATTCTGCGTGTGGAACGGCGATTCCCGCGGACTGCAAGGCCTGTGCTCCGTGCTGCCCCGACACCGGCAGCGATTCGCCCGCGTCCTCCATTTGAACCTTGGCGCGAAACACGAACTTGCGCAGGCGCTCCAAGGTCGGCGCAACCAGTTCGCGCGGCAGAACGGCCGCGACGCCGCTGGAATGCGGCAACAAGTGCATCACCGCCAGCACGCGGCCCTGAGGATTGGAGTACGCCGCCAACAGCGGACTGCCGGTGCTCAACCGGTGCGTGTCGTTGGACACCTGGCCTTGCAGAAAACTCAGGGCGTCGGGCCCCGTGAATCGCAACACACCCAGGTGCCGCAGCCGGCCCGACTGGGGCTCTGAGGCGGTGGTCATGGACTCAAGGGTACTCATCCAGACATGAGATGGGGTCGGGGAGGCGGCTGTCAACCCCAGGAGCGTGTTGTCGCATTTTCTGGCAAACTTTCACTCGTGAAGTCGAATTTCGAAGATCAGGCCCCAAAAATACAGCCGACTGAACCCGCCGCGGGCGATCAGCCCAGCACGCCGGCAGTTCATGGGCCCCGGCCGCGAGAAGTGGGCGGCCGCGAGGGGCCGGAGCCGACGCGCTTCGGCGACTGGGAATTGCGCGGCCGCTGCATCGATTTTTAACCATGCCCCGACCCCCCGCACGCACTCGTCCGCTTTCACCGCATCTAGATATCTATCGATGGCAAATCGGCAATAGCCTGTCGATCCTGCATCGCCTGACCGGCATCGCGCTCGCCCTGGGCCTGCCGGCGTTGACCTATTGGCTGGTGTCGGTGGCCGGCGGCGAACATTCCTATGCCATGGCAGCGAAGCGGTTCGCAAGCCCCGTGGGTGTTGCGTGCCTGATCGGCTGGACCTTTGCGTTTCTCTTTCACCTGTTGAACGGCGTACGTCATCTGTTCTGGGATGCGGGCTACGGCTTTGAGCGCACCCAGCGGCACGCGAGCGGCTGGTTCGCCGTGCTGGGCGCGCTGGCGCTGACTTTGGCCGTTTGGGCGCTGATACGGCACTTCGCCCCATGAGCCTGCGTACTCCCCTGGGCAGGGTGCTGGGAATGGGCTCGGCGAAGGACGGCACCGGGCATTGGTGGGCTCAGAGAGTGAGCGCAGTGGCCCTGGTTCCGCTGACGTTGTGGTTTCTGTTCTCGTTGCTGCTGCTGCCGGACCTTGACTACGCGACCGTGAAGGTATGGCTGGCGCTTCCCATCAGCGGATTCCTGACCGTGCTGCTGCTTGCGGTATCTGCCTACCACTCCTATTTGGGCACCACCGTGGTGGTCGAGGACTATGTGCATTCCGCCGGCATGAAGGTGCTGACCCTGCTGACGCTGCGATTCCTGTACGTACTGGTTTGCGGCGCGGGGATATTTGCGATCCTGCGCGTCATGCTGGGATCTTGAAGACATGAGCGAATACAAACTGATCGACCATACCTACGATGTGGTGGTGGTCGGCGCCGGCGGTGCGGGGTTGCGCGCCACTTTCGGATTGGCCGAGGCCGGACTCACCACCGCCTGCCTGACCAAGGTGTTCCCCACGCGCAGCCATACCGTTGCTGCTCAGGGCGGCATCTCCGCCGCTCTCGGCAACATGGGCGCCGATGATTGGCGGTGGCACATGTACGACACCGTGAAGGGCTCGGACTGGCTCGGCGATCAGGACGCCATCGAATTCATGTGCAAGGAGGCGCCCGCCGCGGTCATCGAGCTGGAGCATTACGGCGTGCCGTTCTCGCGCACCGAGGATGGCCGCATTTATCAGCGCCCCTTCGGCGGCATGACCACGCATTTCGGCAAGGGCATCGCGCAGCGCACCTGCGCCGCCGCCGACCGCACCGGCCACGCCATGCTGCATACCCTGTATCAGCAATCGCTCAAGCACGAAGCGAATTTCTTCATCGAATATTTTGCGCTCGACCTCATCATGGAAAACGGCGAGTGCCGCGGCGTGATCGCTCTCGACATGTCCGACGGCACCTTGCACAGGTTTCGCGCCCATATGGTGATCGTTGCGACCGGCGGCTACGGCCGCGCGTGGTTCTCGTGTACCTCCGCCCACACCTGCACCGGCGACGGCGGCGGCATGGCGCTGCGTGCGGGCCTGCCCCTGCAGGACATGGAATTCGTGCAGTTCCACCCGACCGGAATCTACGGCGCGGGCTGTCTGATCACCGAGGGTTCGCGCGGCGAAGGCGGATATTTGACCAATGCCGCCGGCGAACGCTTCATGGAACGCTACGCGCCGAATGCCAAGGATCTGGCGTCCCGCGATGTCGTGAGCCGCGCCATGACCGTCGAGATTCGCGAGGGCCGCGGGGTCGGCGCCCTGAAGGACCATATTGATTTGCATCTGGAGCACCTGGGCCCCGCCGTCATCAAGGAGCGCCTTCCCGGCATCGCCGAGACCGCGAGAATATTCGCCGGCGTGGATGTCAATAAGGAACCCATTCCAGTATTGCCCACGGTGCATTACAACATGGGCGGCATCCCGTGCAATGTGCACGGCGAAGCCATCACCCGTGCAAACGGCAGCGAGAACATCGTTCCGGGCCTCATGGCGGTCGGCGAGGCGGCCTGTGTATCGGTGCACGGCGCCAACCGCCTGGGGTCGAACTCGCTGCTCGATCTGGTGGTGTTCGGCCGCGAAGCGGCGCGCCACTGCTCGCGCGCAGTGAAGCCGGGCGCGGCCCACCGGCCTTTCAAGGCCGACGCCGGCGAAACCACGATCGCCCGCTTGGACAAGTTTCGGCAGGCCAAGGGCTCGCGGCGCACGGCGGACATCCGCCTGGACATGCAGCGCGTCATGCAGAGCGATGCGGCCGTGTTCCGCACCGGAGAATCCTTGAACGGCGGCAAGCGCCGGCTCGCGGAAGTGTTCGCCTCCTTTGCCGACGTTCAAGTCACGGATCGATCCTTGGTGTGGAACACCGATCTCATCGAAACCCTGGAACTCGACAATCTGCTGGGGCAGGCCGTCGCCACCATGCATTCAGCCGAGAATCGCAGGGAGAGCCGCGGCGCGCAGGCGCGCGAGGATTTTCCGAACCGCGACGACCAAAATTGGATGAAACATACCTTGTGCTGGGTTTCGTCCTCGGGCGCGACGCGCTTCGACTATCGTCCGGTGCATCTCAATACCCTGACCGACGACGTCGAATCGATTCCGCCGAAGGCGCGCACCTATTGATGTCATGGCAGACAGGAGCATTTGATGGCTGAGTTCAGGCTTCCCGCCAATTCCCGGGTGCGCAAGGACGGGCGCCTGTTCAAGGCCCCCGCGGGCGCCAAGAATGTCCGTGTATTCCAGATCTACCGCTTCGATCCCGACTCGGCGGAGAACCCGCGCCTCGATCGCTACGAAATCGACATGGATGCCTGCGGTCCGATGGTGCTGGACGCACTGATCAAGATCAAGAATGAGATCGACCCGACCTTGAGCTTCAGGCGCTCGTGCCGGGAGGGCATATGCGGCTCGTGCGCCATGAACATCGACGGCAAGAACGGCCTGGCGTGCGTCAGCGCCTGCGCCGACGTCAAGCGCGACATCAAGATCTATCCGCTGCCGCACCTGCCGGTGATCAAGGATTTGATTCCCGATCTGACCAACTTCTACGCGCAGTATGCATCGATCAAACCCTGGCTGCAGACCCGGACCCCGCCGCCGCCCGACGGCGAGCGCCTGCAGTCCAAGGAGGATCAGGAGAAAGTGGACCGTCCCTCCGCCTGCATACTGTGCGCCTGCTGTTCGACCAGCTGCCCCAGCTATTGGTGGAACAGCGACCGCTATCTCGGACCGGCGGCGTTGCTCGCGGCCTACCGGTGGATCGTCGACAGCCGCGATGAGGCGGCCGGCGAGCGTCTCGACGAACTAGAGGATCCGTTCCGGCTGTACCGCTGCCATACCATCATGAACTGCACCGAAGCCTGCCCCAAGGATCTCAATCCCGCCAAGGCCATCGGCGAGATAAAACAGATGCTGGCTCAACGCCGCCATTGATGAGCCACCACCCGCCCCAGGAACTCGGGAAATTGCGCTGGCGCTGCCGACGAGGCATGAAGGAACTCGATGTCCTGCTGGCGCGCTACGTGGACGAGCGATTCTGCAGCGCGTCGAACGCGGAACAGGAGGCATTCAGGCGCCTGTTGGACACCCAGGACCCGGTGCTCTACGGCTACTGCCTGGGCTCGGTGCCGCCGCCGCCCCAGTTTGCGCCCCTGATTGAACGAATCACCGCGGCGTCGATTGCCGATCGAAAGCCGCCCGCCGAGCGGTAGCGCGGTGCCTGCCGCTGTTAGAATCTTCAACCTGTGCGCAAAGTCACGTTTAAATCCGGTCCGGTCCGGGAATTGTCGAACTTTTCTTCCCGCGGCCGGTCTATCGCGACAGGCTGGGTTGTGAGCTCGCCGGTTCGGGATCACCCATGAGCGTCGAGGAGAGTGACCTCAAACTGGTCGAGAGAGTCCAGCGTGGTGAGCGCGCGGCGTTCGATTTGTTGGTTCTGCGATACCAGCACAAGGTGCTGAAGCTGATCATGCGTTACGTGCACGATGCAACCGAGGCTGAAGACATCGCACAGGAGGCTTTCGTGAAGGCTTTCCGCGCGCTGCATTCATTTCGCGGCGATAGCGCGTTCTATACGTGGCTGTATAGAATTGCGATCAATACCGCCAAGAACGCTCTGGTTGCCACCAAACGTCGACCGATGGACTACGATCTGGACTTGCAGGACCCCGAACAATACGATTTGCACGCGCGGCTGGCCGAATCCGAAACGCCGGAAGGCCTGCTGCTCACGGACGAAATTCGCGATACCGTGAACCGGGCAATCGAGAATCTGCCGGAGGATTTGCGGACCGCGATCGTGCTGCGCGAGCTGGAAGGATTGAGCTACGAGGACATCGCTCAGACCATGGATTGTCCGGTAGGAACCGTGCGTTCGCGGATCTTTCGCGCACGCGAGGCGATTGACAAGAAACTGCGACCGATATTCGACGGCGGTCTTGGCCGGCCCGAGGACACATGAGCGAACAAATCCGTGAACAGGTCTCGGCATTCCTCGATGGGGAATTGCCCAACCCAGAAACCGAATTGCTGCTGAAGCGGCTCACCCGCGACGGCGAGTTGCGCGAGAGCTTCGGACGTTATGCCTTGATCGGCGAGGCGATCCGCGGCAACAGCCGCGGCCTCGTGACCAAGCATTTCGCCGGGCGCGTGAACTTGGCGATCGACGGCGAACCGGTTGCGGCGAGTGGGCAGATCCGCGAGTCGCGCGCACCGCACTGGTGGCGGCCCTTCGCAGGAGCCGCGGTGGCGGCGGGCGTCGCCGCGGTCGCGGTGCTTGCCCTGCAGCAGCGCGCGATCGCGCCGACGCTGCACCCGGTCAAGGGAGCCGTCACGGCACAGAATCTCGTTGCGGCGCCGAAGACTTCGGAGCCTATTTCATACACCGTACCGGCCGTCTCACCCACGGTGCCTTCGGGGATGCCGCCGGGTCGGTTGACCAACTATGTTCTGGCGCACAGCCGGTATTCCTCGGGATTGGATCAGCGCGGCGTGCTGGCGGACTTGCTGATCGAGGCCGATGAGCAAGCGCCGGCGGTCAATCAGGCGGCCGCGCACGTCGTTCCATGACGCGATTGGTGCGTAACCGGGCCAACTGGCTGATTTCCTGCGCCGTTGCCGGGTCCTTGCTGGCCGCGCTGCCGCAGCAATCGCGGGGCGCGGACGACCCCCGCGAATGGCTGCAGAAAATGAATCAGGCGCTGTCCACGCGCAACTACGACGGCACCTTCTTTCATCTGAGCGAAGGCCGGGTCGAGACCATGCGCATCGTGCACCGGGTGCGGGCCGGACACGTGACCGAGCGGCTGCAGTCGCTCGACGGTTCGGGCCGCGAGTTCGTGCGCAACAACGGGGAACTGACCTGCTATCTGCCCGACCAGCACACCGTGCTGATTGAACCACGGCCGGATCACGGCCCATTTTTGGGTTCCCTGCCGCGTTTCGGCGCGGGGGTGGATGAGTTCTATCGCATCGAAGCGCTGGCGCCCGCGCGCATTCTCGGCCGGGAGGCGCATGTCATTGCGGTGAATCCCAGGGATAAATACCGCTTCGGCTATCGTCTGTGGCTCGATGACAAGACGGCGATGCCGCTCAAGACGCAGCTTTGCGATTCGCGCGGCGCGGTCATCGAACAGATCTTCTTCGCGCGCCTGGACATGCCGGAGAGCATCCCGGACAGCGAGCTGGTCCCCGCGGTTCGCACCGACGGGATGCGCTGGGTCCGCCAAGGTCCCTCGCACGACAATGCCTCGCCGGCGCTCGCCGCCTACCGCGCCAGCCAATTGCCGCCGGGATTTCACCTGACGGTGGCTGGGGCGCAAATCCTCGGTGGCGCAAGCGTTCCCGCCAGTCATTTGGTGTATTCCGACGGTCTGGCCACGGTGTCGGTGTTCGTTGAAGCGCAGCAAGTCGAGGTGCAGGGAGCGGGCGTCGCCTCGGACGCCGCACTGAGCTCGCCTTCCGAACCGCCGATGCAAGGCCTCGCGCGGGTGGGTTCGGGATTCGCGTTTTCCACCGTGGTGCAGGGGCATCAGGTCACCGCCGTGGGCGAGGTCCCCGCCGAGACCGTGGAATATATCGCGCACTCGGTCCGATCCTTCAGCGCCGCCGAAATCCCGCACCCCTGACAGCATGCGATTTCTGCTGTACTCACGCCCTGGGTGCGGCCTGTGCGAGGAAATGCTGCTCGAACTCGCCGCGTTGCCGGCCGCCGCCCAGGCCGGTGTCGACGTGCTCGATGTGGATGCCGATCCCGCAGCCAAAGTGCGCTATGGACACAAGATTCCGGTGCTGCTCTACGCCGGCGAGTTGGTGTGCCATGGACGTCTGGACCCCGAGGAAGTGCATAAGGCCCTCGCATACCATCGCCGACCGGTATAATCGCGGGTTTGTCCGCTCCCCAGGTCTAGATGAAGAATATCCGCAACTTTTCCATCATTGCTCATGTTGATCACGGCAAATCGACTTTGGCAGACCGGTTCATCCAGGAATGCGGCGGCCTCGATGCGCGGGAAATGCAGGCCCAAGTGCTCGACTCGATGGACCTGGAGCGTGAGCGGGGCATTACCATCAAGGCGCAAAGCGTCACGCTAGCGTTCAAGTCCGTGAGCGGCGAGCTGTATCAGCTGAATTTCATCGATACGCCCGGCCATGTGGACTTTTCCTACGAGGTATCGCGGTCGTTGGCGGCATGCGAGGGTGCGCTGCTGGTGGTCGATGCAGGCCAGGGCGTGGAGGCGCAGAGCGTCGCCAATTGCTACACCGCCCTCGAACAAGGGCTCGAGGTGCTCCCCGTCATCAACAAGATCGACCTGCCGTCGGCCGATCCGGCCAAGGTCATTCACGAAATCGAAGAGATCATCGGCATACCGGCCGACGACGCCGCCTTGGTCAGCGCCAAGACCGGCCAGGGCATCCCTGAGTTGCTGGAGCAGTTGGTCAAGCGCATTCCGGCCCCCAAGGGTGAGCCGGACGGTCCGTTGCAGGCGCTGATCATCGATTCCTGGTTCGACAA
>DATLVV010000550.1:0-9222 GCA_035577165.1 Steroidobacteraceae bacterium
CCATTCGAACACCGTGCCCAGCGAGGACGCGCCGATCACCAGCCATTGGTTGTGGGCGACCTCGTGCTCGTCGGATAAAACGGCCGTTGAAGACGTGCTAGCCATAAATCCCCCCTTCAGGGTTTTAATTATTCCGAGTCAGTTCAAGTCGAATGCTTCGGCGGCGCCGCAGTGATTGCGGCGCGCAGCTCGGTGAGCTTTGCCTTGATCACCGCCGCATTGTCCGGCCCCATCCGCATCAGCAATTTCTGTCCGGCGGAACGCGACTCGAGACCGGGGTCCGCGTAGGTATACATGACGTTCGGCCGCACCAGCGCAATGGATCCGGTCGGTTGCGGCGCCGCCAGCAAGTTGTCAATCACCTGCACCAGCCTGTCGTTAAAATAGCCGTTCGGGTATCCCAGCTCCTGATACGCCTGCTGAAACAGCGGATAGAAATGCACATACAGGGCGGCAAGCTGCCGCATATTCAGTTTGCCGATCACCGCCACCCAGGACTGGTAGCGGGTGAAATTCTGCGGATTGATGGTCGCGTGCAACTCGTCGCCGTCGGCCATGAAGGATCCGGCTACCGTGCCGGTCGGGCGCTTTTGCACCGCCGCTTTCTGCCGAGGCAGATTGTCGACGGTGACCACGATGTGCCGGATGATGCTTTCCGGCAGCAGATAGTCCTTCACGGCGGACCCACCGGCGAGTTGCGCGAGTGCATCGGCCATGGCGGCATCGCTGTCGGCGAGCGACGGCAACGGTGTCGTCGGCGCCGCGGCTTCTCCTGCGGGCACCGGGTGCTGGATGGCAGGTTCCGTGGGTTCTGCCGGCGGCGGCTGCGGCGATGTCGCCGGCGCGGTCGGCATTGCCGGACGACGGCTCTGCAGGTAGTACCAGCTTCCCGCGGCAAGCACCACCACGGCGGCGGCCACTCCAACAATCGGCTTGTTGATCATCACCGCTAACCCGCTCCCGCCCGCGGCATGCGCATTTGAAGTTCATGCCGGCGGTAGTCGATGACCAGAGTATCGAGCAATCCCAGGGCATCCATGCCGATCAAAATTGCGGGTTCGTTGAGAAGCTTCCATTGTTTGAAAATATACATGTCGGCAAATGTAACGCCGGCATCCTGGATCTGGATCGAGCCGAAGTGGATGGGGGGCATGGACATCAACTCACCTTCCTGAATATCCTTGGTCGCTCCGATGATTTGATCCGTCTGGCCTCTGAACTGCGCTTTGCGCCGGAAAATGGCACGCTGTAACGCGAGGTTGGCGATGGTCGTTTGGCCGCCGGTATCGATGATGGCCTTGGTGGGCACGTCGCCGACCATCGCGCTCACCACCACCAAGGTGTCGTGCAGGGCGTGAAACGGCACGTCCACGAATTCGCGCGAGGATCGCTCGTTGCGCGAGAAAGTAATGACGATTTTATCGTGGCGAAAGTCGATGAATATACGCTTGCCGGTCAAGCCTTCGCCGCCCAATATTCCCTGGGCTCCGCCCAGGGCGTCCGGCACGATCGGCAGGACCGGTGAATCGACGGACAGATCGCCGACGGTCAACGTGTCCACCTGAATGGTGGGTACCGTCGCGAAACCCGTCACTCCGCGCAGGATCACCGGCGGCGACTGATTCGTCGGAATTCCCAGCGCGAGCGCGACCAGCGCGGTGACTGCGCTATGGCTCGCACCGGTGTCGAGCACGAGACGGAAAGGCCCATGGCCGTTGATCATGACGGGCGCCCAAATGCGTCCGATTTGATCGCGCCGGGTGGGCGACACATAGCGCGGTTCAGGCGCCTCCACCATGATATCCGCGAGTTCATCGATGCTCGCGGGCTTGGAAGCCGGCGGTGCGATCTCGGGCGCCGTGCCCCCCGCCCATCGCGGGCCGAGTGTCAGGGCACAAATCAACGCAACACCGACGCCGCACCACCGCTTGGGGTGAGGCCGTAGACCGGATTCTCTGTCAGCCGCTTGGTTCAATGCTGCAACCGCCTTCGTCGAAGCATAGCACCGGGCTTCTGCCGTCACCATCGCCCCATTTGACCCGCGGGTTGCGAGTTGCGAATATCGGCGGATGACCGCTGGTATCACCCGCCGCGACTTCATGAACGGCATCGCCATCGCGGTCGCCGGTGCTGCCGGGGTCGATCTGTCCCGCGCCCAGACCGCGCCGCTCTATCCACCCGGCCGCGACGGATTGCGCGGCAGCCACGACGGCTCATTCGAGGCGGCGCATCGACTGCGGGACGGTGCACGCTTCGATATCTCGCAAGCCCCGCTCGCGGAACACTACGATTTGGCCGTGGTCGGTGCGGGCATCAGCGGGCTGGCGGCCGCGCACTTCTACCGGCAGCGCCGCCCCAATGCCCGCGTCCTGCTGCTGGATACCAACGACGATTTCGGCGGGCATGCCAAACGCAACGAGTTCGTGGTCGACGGGCAGACTTTGCTCGGTTACGGCGGCACCCAATCCATCGATGGTCCGGCGCACCATTGGGACGGCGTCGCAAAGAGTCTGCTGAAGGATCTCGGAATCGACGTGCAGCGGTTCAACAAAGCGTTCGATCAGGAATTCTACGCACGCTGGAATTTGAACCACGGCGTGTTCTTCAAGAAGGAGGTATTCGGCGTCGACCGCCTGGTGCGGCGGCCCTTCGGCACCTGGCAGGAGGTGGATGAAGCGCCGCACGACAGCCAGGCGCTGCGCTCGTATCTGGATCAACTGCCGCTGGGGGACCAGGCTCGCGCGCAATTGTTCGACATGATTTGGTCGGATCGAGACGTGCTATCGGGGAAAACGGCCCGTCAACGCCTCGGCATTCTCGAACATTTGAGCTATCGCGATTTCCTCAAGCAGTATTGGCAGGCCGATGAAGAGGTGCTCAAGTACCTGCAGACCCGCACGCATGACCTATGGGCCGTGGGCATCGATGCCGTCCCGGCCAGCGAGACGCTCGGCATGCCGGGCCTCAAGGCGCAGCGCGCGGCCTTGTCGTCCGAGCACGAAGAGCCTTATATCTACCATTTCCCCGACGGCAACGCCTCGATCGCCCGCCTGTTGGTGCGCCGGCTCATTCCTGGAATCGCGCCGGGCAGCACCATGGAGGACATCGTGCTGGCGCGTTTCGACTACGGACAAATCGATCGAGCCGAGCATCCGGTGCGCATTCGCCTCAATTCGACCGTGGTCGATGTGCGCAATGTCGATCGAGGCGTGGAAATCGCTTATGTGAGCGGCGGGAAGATTTCGCGCGTGGCGGCCGCCGACTGCGTGCTCGCCTGCTATCACGCCATGATTCCCTACATCGCCTCGGAGACGGACGCCGAGCAGCGCGCAGCGCTGCACGACAATGTGCGGGCGCCGCTGGTCTACGTGAACGTGGTGGTGCGCAACTGGCAACCCTGGCACAAGCTCGGCGTGGCGGCCATCGACAATCCCGGCGGCACCTATGCCGCCTCGTTGGATTTTCCGGTCAGTCTCGACGGCTACAAATTCTCCGCCGACCCGTCCAAGCCGGTGTGCCTGCACTTGGTGCACACCCCCTGTGCTCCCAATCAAGGCCTCAACATGCGTGAACAATACCGCGCCGGCCGCACACGCTTGTACACCATGAACTTCGGCGACTTCGAGCGAGAAATCCGCGACGAACTCGGCCGCATGCTGGGCTCCGCCGGTTTCGATTTCGACCGCGATGTGGCGGCAATCACGGTCAATCGGTGGCCGCACGGCTATGCCTACACGCCAACTCCGCTGTACGACGACCCCGCCCACCAAGCGTCGATCGCCAAACTGGCGCGCCGGCGGCTCGGCCGCATCGCCATCGCCAATTCGGACTCCGGGTGGGATGCGTATACCCACGTGGCCATCGATCAGGCGCACCGCGCAGTCGCAGAATTGACGGGCTAGAAATTCTCGGTGTCGATTTCCGCTTGCGTCGCCGGGCTGTAGCGCTCGCCGACCACAGTGCGCTGATTGATGAGAGCATCCAATTGCGCGATCAGGTCAGGCTGCAATTCCACCGTCGCAGCGCCGAGATTCTCTTCCAGGTGCGCCGTGCAGGTGGTGCCGGCAACGGCCACCACGTGCTCGCCGCGCGCCAGCACCCAGGCCAGCGCCAGTTGCGCCATGGACGCGTGCGCTGCGCGCGCGAGCCTCGCATATTCATCGAGCAGCTGCAGATTCGCGGCATACGCCGCCGGCGCGAATCGCGGCATCGCGCGGCGCAAATCCTTGGCGCCCAGCGAGGCGACCTCACGCAGGGCACCGGTGAGAAATCCCCGTGCCAGCGGACTGAAGGCAACGAAGGTCGCGCCGAGGCTTCGACAAGCCTCGATCACCGCTATTTCGGGATTTCGCGTCCACAATGAATATTCACTCTGCACTGCCGCGATCGGATGCACCGCGTGCGCCCGTCGCAGCGTGTCCGCCGACACCTCCGACAGACCGATGGCGCGAATTTTCCCCTCGCGCACCAATTCCTTGAGCGCACCGACGCTGTCTTCGATGGGCACGGCTTTGTCCCAACGATGCAGGTAGTAGAGATCGATGACATCGGTGCGCAGACGACGCAGGCTATCCTCGCAGGTCTGCTTAAGTACCGCGGGTCTGCCGTCGATGACGCGGCGTACGCTGCTCTCGAATTTGACCCCTTGTATGCCGCACTTGCTGGCCAGGGTGAATCGCGAGCGTAACGGGGCGAGCGTGCGCCCCACCAATTCCTCGTTCGCGCCGAAACCGTAGAGCGCAGCCGTGTCGAAATGCGTCACGCCAAGATCCAAGGCGTGCCGCAATATCTGCGCCGCAGCCTCCGGCGGCGGCGGCACCCCATAGGCATGACTCAAGTTCATGCAGCCGAGGCCGACGGATGATACGGTAAAGGGACCGAGCTTGCGTTGGCGGTGGATCGATTGCATGGCGCGGCGACCTGCTGGCGTACTAGCCGGCCGCGGTGGTTTCGGCCTGAGCCGCAGGCATGCGGCCGAATTTCCCTCGCTGGAAATCACTCACCGCGGTTTCGATCTCTTGCCGCGAGTTCATGACGAAGGGCCCGTAGCCGACTATTGGCTCGGCAATCGGCGCGCCGCTGAGCAGCAACAGACTGCTGTCGGCGGCGGCCTCGATGCGCACTTCATCGCCGGCGCGATCCAGGACGATCAATTCGGCGGCGTCGGCCCGGCGCGAACCGTTGACTGCAATCGAGCCGCGCAGCACGGCGATCGCCGCCGTGTGGCCCTCCGGCACGGATAGCGAAGTGGTGTGTGCGGCTCGTAGGCGCACGTCCCAGACATTGAGCGCGGTGACCGTGCGCGCCGGCCCGTCGGCTCCGGCAAGGCTGCCGGCGATGACGCGAACGCTGCCCGATCCGTCGGCGAGTTCCACTTGCGGAATATCCGCCTTGAGGATGGTTTGATAGCGGGGCGCCGACATCTTGTGCGCGGCCGGCAGGTTGACCCACAGCTGGGCCATTTCCATGGCTCCGCCGCTGCGAGTGAACGCGGGAGAATGAAACTCCTCGTGCAATATGCCCGACGCCGCGGTCATCCACTGCACGTCCCCGGGACCGATCACACCGGAATTGCCGACCGAATCGCGATGCGCCACCTCGCCCTGATAGACGATGGTCACGGTCTCGAAGCCGCGGTGCGGGTGCTCACCCACGCCGCGCGGCTGTGAGGCAGGCGTAAATTCCGCCGGACCGGCGTAGTCCAGCAGCAGAAAGGGGCTCAGGTGCTGGCCCAGATTGTCATAGGAAAACAGGCTTCGCACCGGAAACCCGTCACCCACCCAGTGACCCTGGGGGCTGGGGTAGACTCCCGCTACTGATTTCTTCACTTGGCGGCTCCTCCTGTTTGATCGATCGGCCTGGTGCAAAGATATGGGTGCCCGAATGGGTTTTTCCAGGGTCGAAATCTTCAAGGCCTGCGAGGTGGACGATGAACACGTTTCAAAAATTGTCGGAACTGCAGACGCTCGTCGGCACGAACCTGGGGACCAGCGATTGGCTCAGCATTGATCAGGCGCGCATCGATCAGTTTGCGGCGGTCACCGGCGATGATCAGTGGATCCATGTCGATCCGGCGCGCGCCGCAGCCGGGCCCTTCGGGACGACGGTTGCCCACGGACATTTGACCCTCAGTTTGCTGCCCGTCATGGTCAGGAGCGCGTTCAAAGTCGCCGACGTGCGTATGACCGTGAACTATGGTCTCAATCGCGTGCGTTTTCCCGCGCCGGTGCCGGTGGGGAGCCGCGTGCGCGGACATTTCAAACTCATGACATTCGAAACCATTGCCGGCGGCGCTCAGGTCGTCGTTGAAGTGACCTCGGAACGCGAGGGTCACTCGAAAGCCGTGTGCGTGGCGGAATCCGTGGCCAGGCACTACGTCTAACGCCGGCCGAAGCGCCGATTCATCGCCCGGCCAGCGTTTTCACGTGCGCGACGGCGCTGCGGCCGAGGGCCGACAGATTGTAGCCGCCCTCGAGCATGGACACGATGCGCTTCTGCGAATGCCGGGCGGCCAGTGCCATCAAATCCCGGGTAATCCACTCGTAATCGGCCTCCACCAGAGCCATGCCGCCCAACAAGTCCTCGCGATGCGCATCGAAGCCGGCGGAGATGAAGATCATCTTGGGTTTGAATTTCTCGAGCGCAGGCAGCCATGCCGTTTCGACGGCCTTCTTCGCCGCCGCGCCGTCGCTGCCCGCGGCCAGCGGCACATTGACCATGTTGGGGGCGGGATTGACGGTGCCGCTGTAGGGATAAAAGGGATGCTGAAAAAAACTCGCCATCAGCACACGATCCCGCCATTGCGGCTGGCTGAACATGTCCTCGGTGCCGTTGCCGTGGTGTACGTCGAAGTCGACGATCGCAACCCGATCGAGGCCTTTTTTCTCCAGCGCATAAGCGGCCGCGACGGCGATGTTGTTGAAAATGCAAAATCCCATGGAGCGAACCTGGGTGGCGTGGTGACCGCAAGGGCGCACCGCACAAAACGCGTTCTCGGATCGGCCCGCCATCAGTTCGTCGACGGCCGCCAATCCCGCACCCGCAGCGCGCCGCGCCGCGCTCAAGCTGTAGGGATTCATGGCGGTGTCGGGGTCGAGCTGTGTGTAACCTTCGCTGGGCGCATTGTCGAATATCAGATCGACATAGGCCGGCCGGTGCACGCGCTTGAGATCGTCCTCATCGGCCAGCGGCGCTTCCAGGCAGCGCAGTTCGTCCAGCATCCCCGATGCGCGCATGTGCTCATTGATCGCGCCCAAGCGGGCGGGAGATTCCGGATGACCCGGCCCCATCTCATGGCGCAGGCAATCGGGGTGAGTGATATAGGCCGTTGTCATAGGTGTGCAATCCTATCATTCGAGCGTCAAGTCGAACGCTCGCCCTCGGCGGTCAATCCCAGAAACCGCCGACCACGCTGCACGATCATAACCCCCAGTTCCTTCTCCAGGCTGCGGATCGCCGACGAGAGCGCCGGTTGCGATACGTGGCAAGCCTCGGCGGCCTTGGCGAAATGCTTTTCGCGAGCGAGAGTGACGAGATATTCGAGCTGGCGGATGAACATGCGGTGCCCGAACATTGCGTGAAAACCTCCCTGCCGTAAAGCTCGATTCTTGCCCAAATACCACGCACCGTTTAGATTGGCCTCCCGCAAAGTTTGGCTGTCCCGAGGAGAGATCGATGTCCCTGCCCCATGATATGACCGTGGTCGAAATCGCGGCGCCGGGCGGACCGGAACAGCTCAAGCCCGCGCGCCGGCCGGTTCCCCAGCCCGGGGAGGGCGAAGTGCTGGTGCGCGTGGCCGCCGCCGGGGTCAATCGCCCCGATGTCATGCAGCGTCAAGGTCGATATCCGCCGCCGCCGGGAGCCTCCGATCTGCCCGGGCTCGAAATCGCGGGGGAAATCGTCGCTTTGGGACCCAAAGTGACCGGAAAATCCGTCGGCGACGCGGTGACCGCGCTGCTGACCGGCGGCGGCTATGCCGCCTATGCGGTCGCTGCAGCGCCGCTGTGCCTGCCCGTTCCCCAGGGCATCAGCATGGTGGAAGCGGCGGCGATTCCCGAGACCTTCTTCACCGTGTGGACCAACCTGTTCGACCGCGGGCGCTGCAAGCCGGGCGAAACCGTGCTGATTCACGGCGGCACCAGCGGCATCGGTACCACCGCAATTCAGCTCGCCGCGGCGTGGGGCGCGCGGGTTTTTGCGACGGCCGGCTCCGACGATAAGGCGCGCGCCTGCGAGCGGCTGGGCGCCGTGCGGGGAATCAACTACCGCACGGAAGATTTCGTCGAAGTCATGCGCGCGCAGACCGGAGGCAAGGGGGTCGACGTCATCTTGGACATGGTGGCCGGCAGCTATGTGCCGCGCAATTTGGATATCGCCGCGCTCGAGGGTCGGATCGTCGTGATTTCACTGCTGGGCGGATCGCGGGCCGAGATCAACATGGGACTGATCTTGACCAAACGATTGACCCTCACCGGTTCGACGCTGCGCGCCCGCACGGTCGCGCAAAAAGCCGAAGTGGCCGATGCCGTTCACAAGCACATTTGGCCGCTGCTGTCCGCGGGTCGAGTGCGGCCGGTCATCCATGCCACGTTTCCGCTGGCCGAGGCCGCCGAGGCGCATCGCCTCATGGAGACGTCGAATCACATCGGAAAAATCGTCCTGACAATCTAGAAATAACATTTAGATGCTATAGTCTTGCGGCAATTAATGCTTCCAATCGGCGCCGTCGCACGGCCCGATATCCACCCCAGCGGCGCTGGCCGCTACAACGCTTAGGAGAAGTCGTGAGTTCCGACATCGGGATCGCTCAGAGTGCAACCCTCAAGCCCATCGGCGAGATTGCCGCGCGCTTGGGAATTCCTGCCGCCAGCATCGAAAATTACGGTCACTACAAAGCCAAAATCGGTCTCGACTACATCGAGACCCTGAAGGACAGACCCGACGGTAAACTCATTCTGGTCACCGCATTGAGCCCTACGCCTGCGGGCGAGGGTAAGACGACCACCACGGTGGGGCTCGGCGATGCCCTCAACAAGATCGGCAAGAAGGCGGTGATCTGCCTGCGCGAGCCCAGCCTCGGCCCGGTGTTCGGCATGAAGGGCGGCGCGGCCGGCGGCGGCTACGCGCAAGTCGTGCCGATGGAGGACATCAACCTGCACTTTACCGGCGACTTCAACGCGATCGCCCTTGCCAACAACCTGCTTGCCGCGGCAATCGACAATC
>DATLVV010000551.1:0-3102 GCA_035577165.1 Steroidobacteraceae bacterium
GTGCTGTGGCTGGGAGTGCACGAGCTGGAATCGTGCCCCGAGTTGCCGTACCGGGTGGCGCTGGCGGAGGCGGTGCAATTGGCCAAGCAATTTGGCGCAACCGACGGCCATAAGTTCGTCAACGCTGTGCTGGATCGAGCCGCCCGGGAATTGCGGCCGCACGAGTACGGCCGGAATTGAGCGGCGCGCAATGGGCGCTGAACGCATCACCCTCGGCGAATTTGAACTGATCAGCCGCTATTTCGCGCGCGCCGCGGCGACCCGCGGCGCAGAATCCGGCGTGGTGCTGGGCATCGGCGATGATGCGGCGGTGCTGGCGCTGCCGCGCGATGCGGAACTGGTCGCGGCCGTGGACACCATCGTCGCCGGGCGCCATTTTCCCGAAGCAACCGACGCGCGTTCAATTGGTCATCGTGCATTGGCCGTCAACTTGAGCGATCTGGCCGCCATGGGGGCGACACCCGCGTGGGCGACGCTGGCCTTGACGCTGCCGAACGCCGATCCTGCGTGGCTGGAGCGATTTTCCGCCGGACTCTTGGATCTTGCCGACGCCAGCGGAGTCGCCTTGGTCGGCGGCGATACCACCCGCGGGCATCTCACCGTGAGCGTGCAGCTTCTGGGCCACGTTCCGCGCGGCAAGGCGCTGCGCCGAAGCGGCGCGCGCGACGGAGATCTATTGGCTGTAACCGGCACCCTGGGCGATGCCGGCGCCGGCCTCGCGTTCGTCACTCATCCGCCGGCGAATGCGCCTCCCGCCGCGGTTCAGTCGCTGATCGAACGCTTCAACTACCCGGCGCCCAGGGTGCGGTTCGGTGTGGCGGCACGCGGCATCGCAACCGCGGCTATGGACTTGTCCGATGGGCTCGTCGGGGACCTGCCCAAGCTGGCGCAGGCGAGCGGCCTTGCGGCGCACATCGCGGTCGAGCGGCTGCCGCTGTCGGACGCGATACGCGCGGCGGTGCCGATGGCCCGGGCGCTCGAGTGGGCGTTGTCCGCAGGCGACGACTACGAATTGCTGCTGTCGGTGCCGCCGGCGCGCTACCGCGAACTCGAGGCGGCGGCGGCGCAATTGAACTTAACGTTGACCACGGTGGGTGAGATGCGATCCGGAAACGGTGTGACCTGGTCGCTAAACGGACGAGATTTCCAGCCGGCGTGTCAGGGTTTCGATCACTTCGCCCAAGCCTCGACCCAAATCACAGTTTAGGTCCGGTCGCACCCGTATCCTTCAGCCCACATCCGGTTGAATAAACGCTGGGCAGCACACGGTCACCCTTGAGCAACACTCGCTTAAATCCCCACGCGAAGTCCCCGAACGGGCGCGCTTCATTGCCCGAGAAGATCGGCAAGTACGTGATCATCAACGAAGTCGGTCGCGGCAGCACCGGCGTCGTGTATCTCTCGCACGATCCTTATTACGGCCGCGACGTCGCCATCAAGGTGTACAACGTCGATGCCAGCGGCGACGAGAATCGCAAACGCATCGCGCGCAAAATGTTCCTCTCCGAGGCGCACATGGTCGGCATGCTGCAGCATCCGAACATTCTGCCGATCTACGACGCAGGCGAAGAGAACGGACATTGCTACATCGTTACCGAGCATGTGCACGGCGCCCGCACCTTGGCCGCCTACTGCCGGCCGGACAATTTGCTGCGCATCGACGATGTCGTGGAACTCGTTTACAAGGCGGCCCGGGCGCTGCACTACGCGCACAGCCGCGGCGTCATTCACCGCGACATCAAACCCAGCAACATCATGTTGACGCTCGACAGCGACGTGCGGATCATCGACTTCGGGATCGCGCTGGTGGCGGACTCGGAAATCTCGCGCATCGAGGGCATCGCGGGCAGCCCGTCGTATATGTCCCCCGAGCAGGTTCAGTCGATCGAACTCACCAACCGCTCGGACCTGTACTCCCTGGGCGCCGTGATGTACGAACTCTTGACCGGAACCCGGCCGTTCCGCGCCGGCAACTTGCAGAAGCTGCTGCACCAGATAGTGTTTGCCACGCCGCCGCCGATCCACACCTTGCGCCCGGAAATCCCCGAGGAACTCGAGAACGTGACCGCGATGGCGTTGCTCAAGGATCCGGAGAAGCGCTACAAGACGGGTCTCGACTTCGCCGCGGAGTTGACCCGCGTGCATCAGAAACTGCGCGCCCAGTACAACAAGATCGACCAGCAGGAGCAATTCAGCCTGCTGCGCAAGTTGAAGTTCTTCCACGAATTCTCGCACGGCGAAATCTGGGAGGTCCTGCGCGCCAGCAGCTGGCAGGACTACGCAGACTCCGAGGAGATCGTCAAGGAAGGAGAAATGGACGATCGCTTTTATATCATCGTGCAAGGCCGCGTCAGCGTGCAGCGCCTCGGCCGGGCGCTCGGATATCTGGAGAGCGGTGATTGCTTCGGCGAGACCAGCTATGTGCGCGGAGCCAAACGCACCGCCACGATCAACTCGTCCGGCCCGGTGACGGTGATGAAAGTCAGCTCAACGCTCCTCGAACAAGTATCCGCGGAGTGTCAATTGCGCTTCAACCAGGTGTTTCTGCGCAGCATGATCGGCCGCCTGCAGAGCGCCGAGCGGGGCACTTCCTAGGGGCCTGCGCCTAAAGCTTCGCCTGCGTTTCCTTGTCGAACTCGATCATCGCGTAGGCCGAATGATTGTGAATCGACTCGAAGTTCTCCGATTCGACGACATAGGCACGGACACGCCTGTCCCTGTTGAGCGCAACCGCGACGTCCCGCACCGTATCCTCGACGAATTTCGGATTGTCGTACGCCCGCTCGGTCACGTACTTCTCGTCCGGCCGTTTCAGGATTCCATACACTTCGCATGACGCTTGGGATTCGGCGATGTCGATCAGTTCCTCGAGCCACATGTGCTCGACCAGCTTTGCGGTCAGGGTGATGTGGGAGCGTTGATTGTGCGCACCATAGTCCGAGATCTTCTTCGAGCAGGGGCATAGGCTGGTGGTGGGGACCACGACCTTGAGCCAGACGTCGGTTTTACCGTCGCGGTGCTCGCCGAAAATGGTCGCCTCATAGTTCATCAGGCTCTCGACGCCGGTGACCGGGGCCTTTTTCATGACGAAGTAGGGAAACG
>DATLVV010000552.1:0-9020 GCA_035577165.1 Steroidobacteraceae bacterium
CCTTGACGTTGCACTTCACGTCGTAGCCCTGCTTGGCAACGAAGCGCCAGCAATCCGGGTCGAATTGCCGAAAGTATTCGAAGAATGGATGCGTGTGCTTGAGCAGCGGCTCGGCCTCTGGATTTTCGTTGATGAACACCCAGTTATAGAAGCGCTCGCATCGCACGCCGATGAGCGCGCGGCTCGACATATCGAGGCTCGGGAAATCGCGCTTGTCGCGGAGGTTGATGAGCGTGCCGTCGAGGGCGTAGGTCCAACCATGATAGCCGCACACCAGGCCGTCGAGTTTGCCGCAGGCGGTCTTGACCAGCGGGCCGCCCCGATGGCGGCAGGTGTTGTAGAAGGCGCGGATGACATTATCCTTGCCGCGCACGATGAGAATCGGCGTACCCGTCTTCTTCCACAATAGAAAACTGCCGAGCGCCGGCAATTCATCGACGTGACAGGCATAGAGCCAACTGCGGCGCCACATCAGATCCGATTCGAGCTTGAGAAAACCGGGATCGGTGTAGCGGCCGGCCGGCACATCGGGCAGCGTGGGAAAGCCTTCCGGCGGGCCGGTCCGCTCCGACTCGTACTTCATGCCTTGAATAAAGCGTTGCACCGTTGCCGTGTCCATGACTCCACCGCCTCTTTTTCAGGAGCGCCGATCAGAAGACGCCACATTATACCCGCTGCCAGAAAAGAAACAGACCTGACTGTTTTTTTGTTGGATCACGGTATAGGCTATCGGACCCAGGGGGAGTACCGCGTGTCCGAGCTGATTTTGCATCATTTCGAGTTGTCGCCCTTTGCCGAGAAGGCTCGTTTGATGCTCGGACTCAAGGGTCTGGCATGGCGGTCAGTCGAGATTCCAATGGTGATGCCCAAACCTCATCTAACGGCGCTCACGGGGGGCTACCGCAAGACGCCCGTGTTGCAGATCGGCGCCGACATCTATTGCGACACGCGCTTGATCGCGACGGAGTTGGAGCGCCGCCACCCGAACCCCACTCTATTCCCGTCAGGCCACCGCGGTGTGTCGCTCGCGCTGGCGGCATGGAGTGATGCCCGTTTTTTCGAACCGGGCGCCGGACTGTCGATGGGGCTCAACAAGCGCGGCCTGCCCGAGGCGATCATCAAGGACCGCAAGGCGTTCTTCAATTTCATGGATTTCGACACCCTCGAGGCGCAGATCCCGCATCTGACCACACAATTCCGCGCGCAGGCCGACTTGGTCGAACAGCAACTCGGCGATGGCCGCGACTTCCTGTTCGGCGATGCGGCGGGTCTCGCCGACATTCACGCCTATTTTCCGGTGTGGATGGCGCGCGGCAACGTGCCGACGGCCGGCTCGATATTTTCGTCCTACACCCGGATGTTGGCCTGGGAGGCGCGGATGCTGGCGCTGGGACACGGCACGAGTCTGCCGATGAGCGCCGAGGCCGCGCACGACGTCGCGCGAAATTCCGCGCCGTCGCCGGGTCGCGGGGTAGATCCAGCCGATGCGCTCGGTTTGGCCGCCGGGGACCGGGTCGCAGTCGCGGCAGACGATTACGGCCGCGATCCTGTGGAAGGCGATCTTTTGACCCTGTCGCTTCATGAGGTTGCGCTCAGCCGATCGGATCCGTCCGCCGGCACCGTGCACGTGCATTTTCCTCGAATCGGCTACCGAGTGGCGCGGATTTGAGATCGCCCGCGAACGGTCGATGCGGAAATACAACAGTCGACCCAACATCGTCAGCCTGAGAGGGTTTCCCCACGGTCGCGAATTTCATTCCCTAGAGCACTGTTCAGCAGCGGTTTTTTGATATTTAAACAAACCGTCAGGCTTGTTTTTTTTACTCGCCCCGCGTAGTTTGTGTTGCGCATATTCCGATAAAGGCGCGATCGACCGGAATCCCCGCACCCCGTTTGGCGGAGTAGCGAGATTGCGGATCGGGCGCAGAAGCCGATTGATTCTTTCAGAGGGGAGTACTAAATGACTATCAGCAAGCGCATCCGGCGTTCCAGCCATGGCACACCGACGCACAGCAATCTCATCTCGCTTGCAGTAGCCGCGGCTCTGCTATCGACCGCGGTACACGGGCAAACGGCGGCCCCGACGACCCAGGCCAGCGGCGCACTGGAGGAAATCATCGTCACCGCGACCCGCCGCGAGTCGAACCTGCAATCGACCCCCATTGCGGTGACGGCGGTCGACGCAAGCCTCATCGAGTCGATGTCGCCTCGGACCATCGCCGACTTGGCCTTGATGGTGCCGAATTTCTCGGCGAACAAGGTCAACGGCTTCAATGCCGCTTCCTTCGCCATGCGCGGCGTCGGCAACACCGACATCATCGTCTACAACGAAGCGCCGGTCGCAGTCCTCATCGATGACTTCGTCATGCCGAGCACGCAGACCCAATTGCTCGACCCGTTCGACGTGCAGGAAATCGAGGTGTTGCGCGGACCCCAGGGTACGCTGTTCGGCAAGAACACCACCGGCGGCGCGATCGTGGTGAAGACCAAGGCGCCGCTTCTCGACCAAACGACTTTCGAAGCGCAAGGCGGCGGGGGTAGCTACAACCAATTCAACGTTCAGGGCGCACTCAACGTTCCCATCATCAATAATCAACTCGCGTTGCGCCTTGTCGCGAGCGAGGAGCGTCAACAGGGCTGGATGCGCAACGGCGCAGTGAGTACCGTTCAAGGTACGACCTACCAGGGCGATGGTCAGCGCGTCGGCGGCACTGATGTGTTCACGGGACGCGCCAAACTGCTGTGGGAGCCGACCGATAATTTGCGGGTAATGTTCACCGCCGAAATGTTCACGGATCGCTCGCAGACTCCCGGTGCCATCAACGTGACGCCGAGCGACGCCGCCCCGGGCGCAAGCGCGCCGTATTTTGTGTTTCCCAATCTCGGACTTCCCGGCTACACCGGCAACGATCCGCTCGGCAATGCCGGCGCCGACGGACGCACCGGATATTTGATCGACGCGCAGAAGGGCCATCGGGTCGATGCGAACGGCGAGCATCTGAACATTGACTACACCATCGATCCCGGCACTTTCACCTGGGTGCAGGGCTATCGTTCCCAGGATTCGGAACTGCCCTCCGACTACACCGGCGTGGTCGGACCGATTTCGGTGTTCGACGCGAATCGCTCCGACCGGCGCAAGACCTGGCAGCAAGAACTGCGCTTCGCCTCGAAACAGCTCGGCGCGTTCAATTTCGTGGCCGGCGCCTTCTATCAGCACGACAACACGAAATTCTGCGTAGCTCAGATCCTCGGCATCTACGATCTGTTCGGCGTGCCGACTCCGCCGGGTTTGCAACCGGGCGGCTATAACAACAATCCGCAAGTGCTGTGCAACGAGCAAACCGAGGAGTCCAAGGCGCTGTACGGTGAAACGAACTACAAGTTCACCGACACAACCACCCTGACGGTGGGTGCGCGGGTCACGGAGGACAGCAAGGACTGGCAAGGACGGCAACAGGTTTTCGTGCAGCAGCTACCCTCGCCGACGGGCGCCATTGTTCCCTCGTTCACCTACCCCAATTTGAACGGGCTGATGAGCGCCGGCAATTTCACCGCTTACCCATTCGGCGTGGTCAGCGACAGTCATTCCTGGACGCAACCGACATACCGCGTAACGCTGTCGCATCAGTTCACGCCGGATGTATTCGCCTATTTGAATTACTCGCATGGATTCAAGGGCGGCGGCTACAACGATCAGGTGGGTACGGGCGGCACGCCCATCACGGACGACGAGAAGCAGCCGACCAATCCCGAGAAGGCGGATTCCTTCGAGGTGGGTGCGAAGAGCGAGCTGTGGGACCGTCGCGTGCGCCTCAATGAAGCGCTATTTTATGTGCGCTACACGGACCTCATTCGCCAGGTGGTCTCGCCGATCACCAATGCCAACGGTTCGCCCGGTGAGGAAACCTTGTTCAAGAATGCCGCAAAGATGACGGACTACGGCATCGAGAGCGAGTTGACCGTGCAGATCACCGATGCCTTGCAGCTGCGGGCGCCGTTCAGCTGGCAGCACTGCGAATATGGCAGCTTCTCGACATTGAGCCCCAGTGGCGACGGCAGCAGCGTCGATTTATCCGGGCTGCCAGTCAACCGGTGCCCGAACGTGACGGCCACCCTCGATCTCAACTACACGCTGCCGATCGCGGCGACCGGCGGTCATGTGGTCATCGATGTGAACGCCAACTACGTGGCCAAGAACCTCGACACCTATTCGATTGCGCTGCCGTACGCCGCATTCACGCAAACCTACGCGGATTCGAGGACGCTGCTCGGCGCGTCGGTGACGTATAACGGAACGGACAATCGCTGGTTCGCACGGGTGTACGGGCGCAACCTCACGAACAAGATCTACATCGAATCGTCGCAGAACGTCGATCCCCTGTGGGTTTGGGCGTTCTACGGAGAACCGCTGTTCGTCGGCGGCGAGATTGGTTTCAAATTCGGACAAAAGTGAGTTGCCGGCATCGGCCGCGTCCCCCGGGATGCGGCCGGTGCCGTTACACGACTCCTTGATCCCTGAGGGCGATGATCTCGGACGGCGTGTAGCCGAGTTCGGCCAGCACCGCATCGGTATGTTCGCCCAGCAGCGGCGGCCGCTTGGGGGTCATCCCCGGAGTTGCACTCAGGGTCACAGGCAAGCCCGAGACCGGTACGGGCCGATGCAGGCCGGGGTAGTCCGCGATGGAATGCAAATACTCCATGGCCGCAACTTGCGGGTCGTCGAGCGCCTGCTGGGGAGTGTAGATCGGACCCGCCGGCAGTCCGGCGGCATCGAGTGCCTCGAGCACTTCGCCGGTGGTTCGCGCCGCGCACCAATCAGTCATTGCCGCGAGGATGGCCTCGCTGTGAGCGCCCCGAGATTCGTCCGTCCGATACAGCTCATCGGCTGTCCACCGTGTTTCGTCGCCCATGAGCTTGGCCCAACGCCGAAACAGACCGTTGCCGACGACATGAGTCAGCACATGGCCGTCACGGGTGGCAAACACCGCGGAGGGCGCGGAGGTTTGCACCCGGTTGCCGCTGCCGGCGCGATTGATGCCGGTCGCACCCTGCTCCGCCAAGTGCGAGCCGAACACCGCGAGCGCAGTGCCGAGGAGGGTGCCTTTGACTTCCTGGCCTTCACCGGTCCGCTCGCGATGCAGAATCGCCGCGAGCGTGCCCAATGCGGAGAGCACGGCGGTGCCGAAATCGACATACGGCGCCGCCGCTTTGGCGGGCGCACCGGGTTCGCCCGAGATGTACATGGCACCCGACATGGCCTGGCCTACGCCGTCGAAGCCGCCGCGATGCGCATAGGGTCCCCGATCGCCGAAGGCCGTCTGAGTGGCCAGGATGATGTTGGGCCGGGTGGCGCGCAGGGCCGCGTAGTCGATGCCCATGGCACGCAGCTGGGCGGCGGGCAGATTGGCGACGACGACGTCCGCCGTGGCAACGAGACGCGCAATCAACTCCCGTGCTCCGGGTTTGCCGGGATCGAGCGTCATGGACTTCTTATTGCAGCCGGTTTGAAAGAACACGCCGCCTTCGCCGCCGTCCGCAACCGGTGCGATGTATCGGTCCTCACCGCCTTCGCGGCGTTCGACGCGTATCACCTCGGCGCCGAGATATCCGAGCAGGGTGGCGCAATAGGGGCCCGCGACGTATCGACCGAAATCGAGCACCCGAACATTGGCCAGTACGCTGCGCAAATTGTTTGGCGCTATGCCGCTTGATTGGTTCATGATGAGAATCTTACACGTACGAGGTGGCCGTTGGATTTTACACTGAGCGACGAGCAGCGCGCATTGCAGGGCGCCGCACGCGAGTACGCGCAAAAGCGATTGCCGCAGATCGCAGAGGATATCGAGACGAGCGGCGAGCCGCCGTCGCATGCGCTCATCGCCGAATATGCGAGCCACGGCTTTCTCGGCATCAACATTCCCGAAGCGCTTGGCGGCCTGGGTCAGGGAAATATCGAGGCGCTCCTCGTGCTCGAAGAGTTCGGCAAGATCTCCTCGGCGGTTGCCTTCCCGGTATTTGAATCCTGCGTCGGCCCGGTCCGCGCCATCGAACAATTCGCCGGCGGCGATCTCAAGGCTCGCATCGTGCCGCGCGTGTGCAGCGGGGAAATCGTCGTCGCCATAGCGATGTCCGAACCCGCGGCAGGTTCCGCGCTCACCGATCTCACCACCCGTGCCGAAATCCGCGGCGAGAGCGTAGTGCTGAACGGCACCAAACGCTGGTGTTCGGGCGGCGGCCACGCTGACGGCTACGTGGTGTACTGTCGCATGTCGGATTTGCCCGGCGCGAAGGGCATCGGCGCGGTGTACGTCGAGAAGGATGCGGCGGGCTTGAGCTTCGGCAAGCGCGAGTCGTTGATGGGCTTTCGCGGGGTGCCGTCCTCGGACTTGTATTTCGATAATTGCAGCGTGCCGCTCGGCAACGTCATCGTACCCGCCGGCGGCTTCAAGCGGCTCATGGAGGCCTTCGACCTCGAACGCTGCGGCAACGCGACCATGGCGCTCGCGCAGGCGAGCGGAGCGCTCGACGATGTCGTGCGCTACGTCCAGGAGCGGCGGCAGTTCGGCAGGCCCATCGTCGAATTCCAGGCCGTGCAGCTACGGCTTGCGGAAATGCGCATCAAGGTCGACGCGGCGCGCTTGCTGATCTGGCGCGCGGCCTGCAATGCTCAGGCAGGACTGCCCAGCATCATCGAATCCTCGGTGGCCAAGTGCTTCGCCAATGAAATCGCGCGCGAGGTGACGGGTCACGCCGTGCAGCTGATGGGCGGATACGGCTATTCCCGCGAGTACCCGATGGAGCGCCGGCTGCGCGACGCCTGGGGCTGGGGCATCGCCGGCGGGGCGATCGATATTCAGAAGGTCAACATTGCCGCAGCGATGGTCGGTCGGCGCTTCGCGCAGCGAGATGCAAAATGAGGGGATTTCTATATTGCGAGCTGTTTGGAAGCCGCGGGTGCAACCGAAATTTCGATGCCGGCGTCGACGATGCGAAGCGCGTGCGTCATGAGAGGCCGTGTCGCCGGCGCGCCCAATACGCGCCCGTCCCGCACGTCGAAGGACGCGCCGTGCAGCGGACAAATGAGCCGGGTCCCGCGCAATCGGCCTTCGCTCAGGCGTGCGTGGGCATGCGTGCAAATATTGTCGAGTGCAAAAACGCCGTCCTTGGTGCGGCAGACGACGATTTCGCGGCCGGCGACGGTGCAGGCGTGCATTTTTCCCTCGGGCACATCGTCAAGCGCAACGGTGATGGAAATTTCCGCGGCCATAGACTCATTCCTTCGCTAGCAGTTTTAGGAGCATAAACCCTCATGGCTAAAATCACATTCATCGCGCGCATGACCTGCAAGCCGGGCAAACGGGCCGAGTTCATCCGCCTGTGCCGACAATTGGAAGATCATGTGCGGAGCAACGAGCCCGACACGTTGGCGTACGAGTTCTTCAAGTTGCGCGAGGAAAACAGATACGCCGTGCTCGAGAGTTTTCGCGACGAAGCGGCCGAGCACCGGCATATGAACTCGAAGCTGCTGGCCGAGACCGCGCCCAAGATTTCGGCGTGTCTTGACGGTACCTGGGAGCGGGAATATTTCGACGGACTCGAGTGAACTTCAAGAGGATCGCAATTCATGTCGACGACTTTCATAGCGAAGCTGATGATCAAACAAGGCAAGGAAATGGAGTTCGAGCGCTTGCAGAAAGAGCTCTCCGAGCTGACTCACGCCGAAGAACCGGGAACGTTGGTTTATGACGTGATCAAGAGCCGCAGCAAGCCGCGCACCTATGTGGTGTACGGGCGTTTCAAGGATGAGGCCGCATTTCAGGCGCATCAGGCAAGCGTCTTCCACGATAGGCTGGTGCCGCCCATCATGGCCTGCGTCGAGGGCGACATGGATCTTGAGCTCCTGGATTGGAAGAGTTGACGGCGCCGGCGCGTTATCGATCCTCGCCCACGAGTTCCTTGAGTTTCTCTTCCAGGTAGCGCAGGACGCGCTGGTCCCGCTCGGTTTCCTTGTGGGTTAGAAAGCTGATGGCCATGCCTTCCATCACATAGCGGCTGAGATCGAAGCCGAGAAGGAATTTTTCGCCTTTGCGCTTCCATTCCGGAAACAAATCCAGGCTGGTCGTGTAAAACTCTTTTTCGAACGCTTCCTGCGCGGGAAACAATATGGCGGCCAGTTCCTTGTCGGTGCGCGCTGCGACGGCGAGTTCGAAGAAGGCGACGAACCAAGGATGTTTGACGTGCATCCAGTAGCTTTGGACACCGAGCCTCACGTGATCGCCATCGACCGGTTCCTTGGCCATCGCCTTCCTTATCGCCCGCAGGCGCTTGGCATGCAGGTAATCCACCGCCGCTCTGACGATGTCCATTTTCGACGGAAAGTGGTGCAGCATGGCGCCACGCGACAAGCCGGCCTTCTCCGCTATCGCGGCCGTGGTGGTGCGCGCGTAGCCCAACTCGACCAAGCACTTGATGGCTGCCTCAATGATCTGTGTGCGGGTGGACGCGCTCTTTTGCGCCTGCCACCCCACGGGTGCGCCAGCCTCTCCGGCGCTGATCCCGGAGCCCTCTCCATTTGCTGCCATGCAGTAAATCTTCCCTTTAGATTGCGAGTTGCCAAAAAACCGTTATAAGCCAAAGTCGTAACGCTTGCTTGTAAAAGTCAGATCGGATTGAAACCGGATGAGTTGACTGATAGGTTGCCACCCACTAGCGAACGCCGAAAGTCACGGGGGATGTATGGGAAGAGTCAGTGGAAAAATAGCTCTGGTTACCGGGGCGGCTTCGGGCCTCGGCAAGGCCGATGCAGCGGCGTTGGTGCAGGAAGGCGCGAAGGTCGTCATCACCGACATCAATGAACAAGCGGGCCGCGAATTGGAGCGCGCGTTGAACGCGATGACCCCGGGCAGTGCCTTTTTTTTGGCGCAGGATGTATCCAGCGAGAGCCGCTGGCAGGAGGTGTTCGCGGAGATTCGCCGGCGCTTCGGCGGTCTGCACATCATGGTGAATAACGCGGGTAT
>DATLVV010000553.1:0-6718 GCA_035577165.1 Steroidobacteraceae bacterium
AGTCCTCCGCACCTTCGTGCGGGCGGCGGGCCAGCCCCACCGCCGCCAATTTGGCGCACAGACTCGAGTAGGCGCGAATCAGTGCATCCTTCGGCTTCGGATCCGCTTCGCGGCGCACCAACCAGGTGAGCCAGCATAGGACCACGGTCAGCGCCGCCGCCAGCAACAACACCAGCTTTTGGCCGTCCGGTTCGGGAATATTCAGCCGTTCCAACAAGCGCTGCTGCGAGTTCTGATCGAAGAACAGGATGCGCTCGCGCCAAACCTGCTTGATCGCGTCGAGCCGCAGCTGGGTATCGGCGAACCAGCGAAAACGGCGCTGCCAGCGGCCCGTCAACGGCTCATCGGCGATCACGGCATCTTCCGCATAGCGCTCGACGCGTTCGGGCGCGATCGCCGAGGTGGGATCGACCCGCAGCCATCCGCTCCCCTCGATCCACACCTCGTCCCAGGCGTGTGCATCGCTCTGCCGCAGGATCCAATAGTCCGCGTAACGATTGAAGGTGCCGCCTTGATAGCCGGTCACAACATGAGCCGGAATTCCTGCGGCGCGCATCAGGACGGCAAACGCCGAGGCGTAGTGCTCGCAGAAGCCGCGCTTCGTCTCGAATAGAAAGGCATCGACGGAATCGTCGGCGAGCTTCGGCGGCGTCAGCGTGTAGTAGAAGGGCTGCCGGGTGAACAAGGCGAGGACGGCTTGCACATACTCGCCGTCATCCGGATGCATGCCGCGGAGCGTTTGCGCCAGTTGCACCGCACGCGGATTGCGATCGGACGGAAGCCCGGTATCGTGCCCGCGCGCAACAGTGTTCAGCGGCTTCGAGTATTGCACGCGCGTGTACGAGGTGACTGCGATGGCGAGCGGGCGCGACACGGGGTCGCGCTGCACCAGCGCGTAGTCGCCGGTGAGAAGGGTGTCCGGCTGGTTCCAGCGCGACGGCCAATCGAGCGCGAACAGCCAGCGATGCTGGTGCGGCTCGAGGCTCAGGGTGTAGTCATACGCCGGGCCCTGCGGCTCCAAGGCGGCGGCGCGCAGCGGCATGAAATTGGCGCGCCGCCAGGTGCGTCCATCGAAATCATGCATCACCGGCCCGCGCCAGTAGCGCTCCTGCGGCGGCGGCGCAGCCGTTGCGAAGCGCACGCGGAATGCGACCTCGTCGGACAGGGCGAGGTGATCGATATCGCCCGGGCTCATGGTGTCGTTCAATCCCGATTCGGCGCTGCTGCGATCGGCCGGTATGTGCCACAGCGGCCCGGCAAAGCGCGGAAACAAGAGCCACAGGACCAAAGCGACCGGCAGGGCCTGGCCCAGAATTCGCCCGGCGTAGCGCAGGGAACGGCGCCAATCGGGCAGCGGCGAGGTGCTGGTCATGCGCAGCAGCGTGGCCGTCGTCAGCCAGCAAACTAGGGTTAGGTAGATTAACAGCCAGAACGAGGTGCTTTCGAGCAATGCCGACACGCTCAAAAAGTAGATGATGAGCGTGATGATGTAGATATCCCGCTGTGTCTCGGTCTCGAGCAGTTTCAATCCGGCCACGAGGGCGAGCAGCGCCGTGCCGGCCGACAAACCATTGAAGGTGCGGAATTGCACGAACAGCAGCGCGATGGCGAGCACGGCAACGGTCACCCGCACAGCGCGCGGCGGGGCGGCCCGCCCGCGGCGCGCGAGCAGGAGGCGGATGCCGCCCGATGCGGCCGCAGTCACCAGCACCCACACCGGCAGAGACCCGATGTGCGCCGCCAGCGCCAGGGCAAGGCAGGCAAATATCCCTGAGACCTGCTCATACGATACGGCTTTGGGATTCATCGCGATTCCGCACTCCCGAACATGGCGAGCGCCCGCAGGCAGGCAAATCGATGCGCCGCGCCTCGCCCCGGCGGAATCTCCTTGCCCGGAATTCTAAGGCCGTAGATGCGCTGCGCGGATTCGCTTTCGAGCACCCACAAACACAGCTGCGAGAGCCGCCTCTCGGTGTCTTCGCCCTCCAGAGCCGACCATTCCAGCCATTCGGGCAGCGCTGCCAGACTGGTATAGCTCTGCACCGCCGGCTCACCGCCGCGCGCGAGCACCTTCCACGCCATGTGCTTGAGCGGCACACCGGGTTCGTAGGCGCGCAAGCCCGCGAAATCCTCGTCGCCGCGAGTCTCCGATCGGGAGCCGGTTCCTGAGCCCGCCACCGCCGGCAGCGTTCGCGATCCGTGGGGGGCGGGCGCGACATAGACGGTCAGCGCCCCCTGCACGTAGGTCCAGGCGTGAAACCATCCGAAGGGATAGCGCGTGCGCAGCTCGAACTGCGCGATCCGGACGATGCCGCGGCGTGGCACGCGGACGGCGACCAGGACGGCCTCACTCGATCTGGCCGGGACGCTGCGCACTCCAGCGGCCGCCAGGCAGCGAATCTCGACGTCGCGGCGCTCGACCTCCGAATCATTCCTGAGCACGAACTCGAAACTTGCCTCGAGGCCGGCGAACGCATCCACCTCCGTGGTCACATCCACCTGCAGGCCGAGCAGATTGCGATTGCAGTGATGCATGGTGACGAGCGCGATGCTCGCCATCAAAAAGCCGAATGCCAAAGCTAGATTGCTGTTGTAGTTGAGTCCGGCAATCAGCATCGCAACCAGCATGCACGCCAGCATCACGCCGAAGCGGGTCGGCAGAATGTATATGCGGCGCCGATTGATTTTGATGGGCAGCGAATCGCGCCCATGACGCCGCGCGGCCCAGGCGCTGAGTCTATCGACGAGGGCCCGGCGCAGTTGCAAGTTCGTTCCTGGGAGCCTAAGGAACCGGAACGGCCTCGAGCAGACGGGTCGCCGCTGCCGGGCCGCTGTCGCGTTGCCGCACCCGGTGTTCGACCACCGCAGCAAATACCGCTTGCACGTGTTCGGGGATGACGGCCTCGCGGCCGGCGATCAGGGCCCAGGCGCGTGCCGCGCGCAGCAGCCCGATGGCAGCCCGCGGCGACAATCCGGCGTTCAGTCCGGACGAGTGGCGGGTGTGGGCCACCAGCGCCTGGACGTAGTCGAGCAGCGCCGGCGCCACGTGAATTTCCAGCACCCGCTGCTGCAGCCGCCGCAGGCTCTCGACGGTCGCGATCGTGGACAGCGAATTGACCAAATCCCGGCGGTCCACGCCGCTCAGGAGTTCGCGCTCCGCCGCGGCCGCGGGATAACCCAAATGCACGCGCATCAAGAAGCGGTCCAATTGCGATTCGGGCAGCGGGAAGGTGCCGACCTGGTCTTGCGGGTTCTGGGTGGCGATGACGAAAAATGGCTCAGGCAGCGCCATCGACTGGCCGTCGAGGGTGACTTGATGTTCTTCCATCGCCTCGAGCAGCGCGCTCTGGGCTTTGGGCGAGGCTCGATTGATCTCATCCGCCAGCACCAGTTGCGCAAAAATAGGACCGCGCTGGAATCTGAATTTGCCGGTTTCGCGGTCAAAAATGGATACACCGAGGACGTCGGCGGGCAGCAGATCGCTGGTGAATTGCACGCGCTGAAAGGACAGCCCCAGAGTCTTGGCAATGGCGTGCGCGAGGGTGGTCTTGCCCACCCCGGGAATGTCCTCGATCAGCAAATGGCCGCGCGCCAGCAGGCACGCCAGGCACATGCGAATCTGCAAGTCCTTGCCCAAGATCACGCGGTTGATTTGGGCAAGAACGGCGTCGATCTCGGATTGTGCGGCTTTCATTCTCCCTTCAGTGCGGCGACCTTGGCGATCTGCGCCGCCAATTGGCGAATTTCCATGTGTAGATCGGAGAGCCGCTGCTGATCCTTGGCCACGACATCCGGCGGCGCATTCCTCGCGAACTCGGAATTGCTCAGCTTGCTGGTCATTTTTTGCAGGTCCACCGCGGCTTTGCCATGCCGCTTCGAAAGTCGCGCAAGCTCCGCCGCGGGATCGATCAGGCCGGCCATGGGAACCAATATCTCGAGCGTTCCGAGCAGTGCGACCGCAGCGATCGGCGCAGCCTCCGGCGGCGCCAGCGCTCGCGGCGTTTCGATGCCGGCGAGCCGCACCAGGTAGTGCAGATTGCGGCCAAGATACTCGATATCCCGAGGTTGCGCGTTCTGCAGCAAGACCTCGAGCTTGCGGCTGGGCGCGATGTCCAATTCGCCGCGAATTTGCCGCACGCCTTCGATGAAGTCGATCACCCAGCGCATCTCGCGCTCGGCGCCGGGATCAGCCTTGACCCCATCCGCGCTTGGGTACGGGCAGCGCATGATGGTGTCGCCCGACACGCCTGCGCTCGAGCGCACGCGCTGCCAGATTTCTTCGCTGATGAAAGGCGCCAGCGGATGCAGCGCGCGCAGCAGCGCCTCCAGCGTGCTGATCAGGGTATGGCGGGTGCCAAGCTTTGCCGCCGCGCCGGCGGCATCGGATTGCAGCACCGCCTTGGAGAGTTCCAGGTACCAATCGCAGAACTCGTGCCAGGTGAATTCGTACAGGGCGTTGGCGACAATGTCGAGGCGGTATTCGGCGAATCCGGATTCCACGCGTGCCAGCATCGAGGCCAGGCGCGCTTGAATCCATCGATCGGCCAGGCTGAATTCCGCGCCGGCGACCGCTGCAGCCGGGACGGCGTTGTCCTCCACGTTCATCAGCACGTAGCGCGCGGCGTTCCAAAGTTTGTTGCAGAAGTTGCGATACTCTTCGACCCGGCTCAGGTCGAAGCGCAAATCGCGGCTCTGGGTGGCCAGCCGGGCGAAGCACAGGCGCAATGCGTCCGTGCCGAAGGCCGCAATGCCCTGTGGAAATTGCTTGCGTGTCGCCTTTTCGATGGCCGGTTTCATCTGCGGCTGCATCAGCCCGCTGGTGCGCTTGGCGAGCAGCGCCTCCAGGGATATCCCGTCGACGATGTCGAGCGGGTCGATGACGTTGCCCTTGGACTTGGACATCTTCTGGCCGTCGTGATCGCGGATCAGTCCGTGCACGTAGACTTCGCGAAACGGCACTTGGCCGGTGAACTTCAGCCCCATCATGATCATGCGGGCGACCCAGAAGAAAATGATGTCGAATCCCGTGACCAGTACCGAGGTTGGATAGTAGGTCTCGAGCGCGGAAGTCTTCTGCGGCCAGCCCTGGGTGGAGAAAGGCCACAACGCCGAAGAGAACCAGGTATCCAACACGTCATCGTCCTGACGCAGTGCCACCGATGGATCGATGCCGTGCACGGCGCGGGCCTCGGCTTCGTCCCGCGCGACGTACCAGCGGCCGTCGGCGTCGTACCACGCCGGTATGCGGTGTCCCCACCACAACTGACGGCTGATGCACCAATCCTTGATCTTGTGCATCCACTCGTAATACACGCCGGACCAATTGTCGGGGACAAAGCGTATCTCGCCGCGTTCGACGGCGCGGACCGCGGGTTCCGCCAAGGGCTTGATGTCGACGAACCATTGATCGGTGAGCAGCGGCTCGAGAACGGCATTGCTGCGGTCACCGCGCGGCACGGTGAGCTTGTGCGGCTCGACGCGCTCTATGAGCCCCAACCGTTCCAGTTCTGCCAAGATCCGAGCACGCGCTTGAAAGCGGTCGAGGCCGCGGTAGGCAGCCGGCACCTGCTCATTGAGCGAGGCGTCCGGATTCATGATGTTGATCAGCGGCAGGCCGTGGCGCTGACCGACGTCGTAGTCGTTGAAGTCATGCGCCGGCGTGATCTTGACGCAGCCGCTGCCGAACTGCGGGTCGACGTAGGAGTCGGCGATGATCGGAATATCACGCGCCGCCAGCGGCAAGTGGACGCGCCGGCCGACCAAATGACGGTAGCGCTCATCGTCAGGGTGCACGGCGACGGCCGCGTCGCCGAGCAAGGTTTCCGGCCGCGTGGTCGCAACCACGAGGTATCCATCGCCATCGGTCAGCCGATAGCGCAAATGCCACAGGCTGCCGGTTTCTTCTTCTGCGACGACTTCCAGATCGGAAAGCGCCGTTTTCAATACCGGGTCCCAATTCACCAGGCGCTTGCCGCGATAGATCAAACCTTCCTGATAGAGGCGCACGAAAACTTCCGTGACCGCGCGCGACAATCCAGGATCCATGGTGAAGCGGTCACGCTGCCAGTCAACCGACGCGCCGAGGCGGCGCATCTGCTTGGCGATTTGCCCGCCGGACTGCTCCTTCCATTCCCATATTCGCTCGATGAAGGCTTCCCGGCCCAATTCGATGCGCTTCAAGCCCGCGGCATTCAATTGCCTTTCCACCACCATTTGCGTGGCAATGCCCGCGTGATCGGTACCGGGCTGCCACAGGGTGTCGAAGCCCTGCATGCGCCGGTGGCGAATCAGCGCGTCCATGATGGTGTCTTGAAAGGCGTGACCCATGTGCAGGGTGCCGGTCACGTTGGGCGGAGGAATGACGATCGAATAGGCCGGCCCTCGGCCGCCCGGCGCGAAATACCCGGAAGCTTCCCAGCGTGCGTAAATTCGCGTTTCGATGTCGGCCGGCGAGAAGGCTTTATCCATGATCCTTGGGGTCATCCTGCGGCGCGGCGTTCTGCGCGGCGTGTTCCCGCAAAATACGATCCACCAGCTCCGGAAGCTGGGCGCGCAGGCGGTCGAATACCCGCTCGAACAAAGTGGCTTCGATGTCCTTGGCGGCCTGATGCAACAACGAATCGGCAAGTTCCAGCGTTTCGGTCAGGATGGCTGCGTGTACGGACTTGACGTCGAGCGCCGAGACCTCGCCCGCAATGTCGCGCACCGCATCGGTGAG
>DATLVV010000554.1:0-6195 GCA_035577165.1 Steroidobacteraceae bacterium
CCCGGCGTGTCCGCCGCCACGGCGCCTCGCGCCGGTTCTGCCGAGCCATTGAACGGCTACCTGCTGCTCAAGGACCAAACTCTGGCGGCGCTACCCACACTGTTTTCCGCCGTGCCCCCCGCGGACTTTGAATTTCGCGAATCCGCCCCCTTCGGCGCGGCGGCGGCGCTGGTCTACCAGCCCGCGATGCCGGACCGCGGCAAGCCTGCCCTCCTGTATGTATCCGCCGGGCCGGATGGCGCTCGGCCGCGGGTCGTGGACATTGCCGGTTTTCTCGAGGCCGCTCTTCCTGGACGCCACTATCAGTCCGCGCTTCAGCAGGGCAGATCCGATGTACCCAAGTTTCGCCGCTTCGGCACCGAACCGGCTTTCGTCGATGGTTGGGGCCTGTATGCGGCGACCTTGGGTGAGGAATTGGGACTCGTGCGCGATGACGAATCCAGACGGGATGCGCTTTCCGGCGAATTGAATTGTGCCGCCGCCTTGGTCGTCGACACGGGCCTGCATGCCAAGGGTTGGACGCGCGAGCATGCGGTCGATTATCTCCGGGCGCAGTTGGGCGCAAATGCAGCCGATGCCGCTCTCATGGTCGATCGCTCGGCGGCGCTCCCCGGGAATGCGCTGGCCGGCAAGGTGGGCGAACTCAAGATCCGGGCGCTGCGCGCCCGGGCACAGACGGTGCTGGGAACGCGTTTCGACATTCATGAATTTCATAGCCAGATTCTCAAGGAAGGGGCCATGCCCCTCGATATTCTCGAGGCGCGAATGAAGGTGTGGATGGAGGCGCGGCCGTGATGCATCCCGGCTGCAACCGCCAGGCGGCGATATCAATCGAACAGAGCGGATCGCCCGGAGTCAGACTATCTAGTGCGTCAATTCTTCACCATCGCCCTGTTCCTGTTCCTACCGTTCGCCGCCCGCGCGGCGGCAGCCGATCTTGCGCAAGAATCCTCACAGCATGGCGACATCGATGTTGCGGTGGCGGTGGACGCGGCCGAACAGAGCGGCAGCGCCAGCGCAACCATCAGGATTCGCGCGCGGCGCGAAGTGGTTTGGTCGCTGATCACGAGCTGTGCAGAAGCGCTGCATCTGCTACCGGGTCTGATCGCCTGTGACGTGATCGAGACGGCACCGGACCGCTCGTGGCAAAGGTTTCGACATGTCTTGGATTATTCATGGTATGTGCCCAAACTGACGTATGAGTTTCGTGCCTCCTATGACCAACCATCCCGGATCTCCATTGAGCGGCTCTCCGGGGACTTGCGCGTCCTGCGCGCATCCTGGAGCTTCCAGGAGGACGGCGATTTTACGGTTGCGCACTATACGGTGGACCTGGCGACGGGCTTCTGGGTACCGCACTGGATCGTGCGCGCGGCCCTGCGCCGCGACTTGCCGAAGATGCTGCGTGCGCTGCGCAGCCGCGCTGAATTCGTGCAGCAACAAGCAACGATGTAACACCCCCCTGCTGACCCGGGCGATCCTGGTTGCGTCGATCGCCGCGATGCTGGGACTCGCCGCATGCAAGCGCGAGGCGGAGCCGCCGCCGGGGCGCGTCAAGCAGGTGTTCCACTTGAGTCCCTACGAAAAGGACTTCGGCTATTCCCAGGCCGTGCTCATCGACAAAACCCTGTATATTTCCGGCTCGGTGGCTGCGGATCAGAACGGGCGTTTGGTGGCGCCCGGCGATATGGCCGGGCAGATGCGAGCCGCCTACTCCAATATACGACGCACGCTCAACGCGCACGGAGCCGGTTTCGACGAGGTCGTCAAAGAGACGATCTACACGACCAGCATGGATGCGCTGTTGAAGGCCTCCGATATGCGGTTCGAGTATTACGACAAAGAGCGGCTGCCGACCACCTCATGGGTGCAGGTGCAGCGTCTGGTGGATCCGGGGTTCCTCGTGCAAATCGAGGTCGTCGCCGAGCTGCCGTAATCGACTTGGGATCAAGGTATTGCGCAACGTGATTGACAGGAAGTTCGAACGCCGCCTGGCCGGGCTGATCAATTCCGGCGAACGCGGCGTATTGCGCGGCGGCCGCAAAGGGGTCGAAAAGGAGTCGCTGCGCGTCACGCCTGCCGGCGACATCGTGCAGAGCCGGCATCCCGCCGCGCTGGGCGCGCCGTTGACCAATGAGCACATCACCACGGATTTTTCGGAATCCCTGATCGAGCTGGTCACCCCGCCGTTCGGCGAGACCTGGGAACTGCTGCAGTATCTATGCGATATCCACCAATTCGTGTATCGCCATTTGAACGACGAGTTGCTGTGGGCAACCAGCATGCCCTGCGCCCTCGAGGGCGACGCCAGCATTCCGCTGGCGCAATTCGGCACGTCGAACGTCGGGCGCATGAAAACCATCTATCGGCACGGCTTGGGGGTGCGTTATGGTCGCATCATGCAGGCCATTTCCGGCGTGCATTTCAACTACTCCTTTTCCCCCCGTCTATGGGGAGTCCTCGCGGACATCAATCAATCGAAGCTGCCGGAACAGGGTTTCGTGTCCGAGCAGTACTTCGGCGTGCTGCGCAATTACCGGCGCTACGGCTGGCTGGTGCTGTACTTGTTCGGCACTTCGCCGGCGGTGTCGAAGAGTTTTTTTGCAGGTCGCGAAACCTCTCTCGCCTCGCTCGACGCGGATACGGTCTACGAGCCGTTCGGCACCTCGCTGCGCATGAGCGACATAGGCTACCGCAACAAGAATCAAGCGACGGTGAGCGTGTCGGTCAACAGCCTCGACGAGTATGTCCGCGATCTGTCGCGGGCGATCGGGACGCCGTATCCGCCGTACGTTGAGATCGGCGTCAAGGTCGACGGCGAATATCGCCAGCTCAATGCGAATATTCTGCAGATCGAGAATGAATACTACAGCTACATCCGGCCAAAACGGATTGCGCGCACGGGCGAGCGGCCCACCAAGGCATTGCAGCGGGCGGGGGTGGAGTACGTCGAAGTGCGAGCGCTGGATGTGAGTGCATTCGATCCGGTCGGCGTCAATCAGAACAAGCTGCGTTTTCTGGAGGCCTTTCTCGCGCTTTGCCTGCTGCGTGAGAGTGCACCTATCGGCGAGAGCGAGCACGCGAGCCTGGACGCCAATCATCTTCTGGTTGCCCGGCGCGGCCGGGAGCCCAATCTGACATTGAAGCGTGAGGGGCGCGATTTCCCCATGTTGGAGTGGGCGCGCGAGCTGTTGGACGCGATGCAGGGCCTGTGCGAATTGCTGGATCACGGCGAGACCGCACGTCCCTATACCTCGGCTCTCGAACAGCAGCGGGCGAAAATCGACGATGTCGAGCGCACCCCGTCGGCGCGCTTGCTGGCGGATATGCGGCAAAGCGGCGAATCGTTCTTTCAGCTCGCCCAGCGAATGTCCAAATTGCACAAAGACTACTTCCTCGGGCTGTATCCGCCGAACGAACGCCGCTTGGCGGAATTCGCCGCGGCAGCCGCAGAATCCCACGAAGCGCAGGCGCGCATCGAAGCGGCGGATAAGATGGATTTCGACACCTACCTCGCGCGGTACCTGGCCGATTAGGGCACGCGCGGCGCTGGGTGTTATTTGACATAATGCAGACCCGGACCCAGCCAAACAGTGGCGCAAGTCATTGAGTAACCGCCCCGCGGGCGGTACGGTGTAGCAGATGAGCAGCGCCGATCGAATTTCCACGGCAGACCTGCCGGATTCCCCGCATGCCCGCCAATTGCGGGACGGATTCCCGTGGCTGACTTTCAGCGGAAAACTTGAAGCGGATTTCCGGCGCGCCCATTTCGACGAGAACCTGCTGCACACGCGGGTCAATCTCTGCTTCGCAGTGATCATCACCATCGCCTTCAATGCGATGGATTCCGTGGTGCTCAGCCCCGAACTCAACCGCATTCCCAGCATGATCCATATGCTGATGATCATGCCGACTCTGCTGATCGGGGTGGCCGCGACATTCGCCGCGCAACGCCATCGGATCTATCCGCCGCTCGCATTGATCGCATCCATCATACTTGGCTTGGGCGTGGTCGCGGTTCAGATCATCGGCACGTTGGGCGGAGTGACGATTCTGTTCCCCTGCTTGATGTTGAGCATCATTTTCGTCTACTTCCTCGCCGGGCTGATTTTTTATCATGCGATCGCCGCGAATGTGATCGTGATGCTTGCCTACCTCGGTGTCGGCACGGCGCTGCAGCTGCCGGGGCGTGAATTTGCCTACAACGCGATGGCGATGGTCGCCGCCAACATATTCGGCGCGTCGGTCGTCTACATGAACGAGAGAATCAGCCGCATGCGGTTTCTCGAAGCCTGTCTGCTGCGCGAATTGGTGGCGCGCGACGGCCTGACCGGCATCCAGAACCGGCGCATGTTCGACCAGCACATTCAACGTGTCTGGCAGCAGGCGGTGCGTGAAAAAGTACGGGTGGCCGTGCTGCTCGCCGACATCGACTGCTTCAAGGACTACAACGACCGCTACGGGCATCAGGCGGGCGACGAATGCCTGCGCGCCGTGGCGATTTCCCTCAGTCAATGCGCGCGCCGGCCATTGGATTTCGTTGCGCGTTACGGCGGCGAAGAATTCGCGCTGGTGCTCTACGAGGCCAGCCGGGAATACGTCGCCGAGGTCCTGACGCGAATTCAGCGCTCGATCGCCGAGCTCAACATTCAGCATGAAGCATCGCGGGTGGCCAGCCGGCTGACGCTGAGCATCGGCGCGGCCTTCATCCTGCCGAGCACCAACCGGACTCCCGAGGGACTGATTCAACTTGCCGACGAAGCCCTGTACAGCGCCAAGGAACAGGGCAGAAACCGGGTGGTGGTGATGGAAGCCGAGTACCACACCTTGAAAACCGGCCGCTTCGAAAAGCGCCGCGGACAGCGGGCCGTTTAGGCCCGATAAATCGCGATTCGCGCCGTCTCACCTTTCCGGCGGGAGGCGCGAAACATTCCTTCCGAATTGAATTCCATGCAAATCCCGCCGCTGCGATCGATGGCGATGACGCCGCCCTCGCCGCTCAATGCCGGCAGCTCCTCGAGCACCACCTCGCGCACCGCCGCACTCAAGCTACGGCCGCCGAATCTCATTCGCGCACAAATATCGTGCGCCACCGCGGCGCGGATGAACACCTCGCCGTGTCCGGTGGCCGATACGGCGCAAGAACGATCGTCGGCGTAGGTGCCGGCGCCGATGATGGGTGAATCGCCGATGCGGTTGTAGCGTTTCCCGGTCATGCCGCCCGTGGAGGTCGCCGCTGCGAGGCGTCCATCGCCGTCCAGCGCGACCGCTCCGACCGTGCCGACATGGGAGATGGTCAGCGCCGACAGCCCGGCATCGCCGTCGCGGATGCGCTCCAGCTGACGCCAACGCTCTGCGGTGTGAAAATAGCTGCTCGGCACCAACTCAAGGCCGCGGCTCAGCGCAAACTCTTCCGCACCGCCGCCGCTCAGCATGACGTATTCGGAATGCTCCATGACGGTGCGCGCGAGTTGGATCGGATTTTTGATATGGGTCACGCCGCATACGGCGCCGGCCTTCAGAGTGCTGCCGTCCATGATCGCCGCATCCAGTTCATTGTGTCCGTCGAATGTGAACACCGACCCCAAACCGGCGTTGAACAGCGGATTGTCCTCGAGCAGCATCACCGCTTGAGTGACCGCATCGAGGCTGGTCGCGCCGCCCTGCAGCAGCGCATATCCCGCCTCGAGCGCCGCCGCCAGGCCGTCGCGATATTTCACTTCCCTCGCGGCGCTCATTTCTGCGCGCGGCAACGTGCCCGCGCCGCCGTGAATCGCCAACCCGAACATATTCAATGGAGTTCCTCTGGTCGCTCGGATGCCGCAAGGCTATCATCATTCGCTGATGAATCCATTTCCCAAGACGGGGGCCATCAAAAGCCTTCTCATCGCGAATCGCGGTGAAATTGCCATTCGCGTCATGCGTGCCGCCGCGGAACTCGGCATTCGCACCATTGCCATCCACTCGCACGAAGATCGCTTCTCCCTGCATCGGACCAAGGCCGACGAGAGCTACCTGGTGGGCGAGGGCAGGGGCCCGGTGGATGCCTATCTTGATATCGCGGATATCGTGCGCATCGCCACCGAAGCGCGGGCCGACGCGGTGCACCCAGGCTACGGCTTCTTATCCGAGAGTCCCGAATTTGCCGAGGCCTGCGCCGCGGCGAACATCATTTTCGTGGGCCCGACGCCCGAC
>DATLVV010000555.1:0-7896 GCA_035577165.1 Steroidobacteraceae bacterium
CCCACAGTTCCTGTTCATCGAACGCCACCGTATACAGCCACTGCGGCTGCTCACCCTGACCCTGAGCATGCGTGTCGGCAAACACGTGGGTACCGAGCACCCGCTCGATGACCCCGCGCTTGCCGCGCGTATAGCCCGGCAGGCGAGTGTGGTGCGGCGGCGCTGCGTCGCGGGTACGCACCCACTGCCCCAGCGTGAAACGGGCGGCACGGGTTGCAGGGCGCGCCGTGGGGGCGCCGCGAGCCAGCGTCGCGGCGACTTGGCCGGCGTGCAGTACCTGAGCGACGGGCACGGCTTCATGCAGCCGCCGCCCTTGAGCGAGTTCGTCCGCCTGCGCCGCGCCGCTTTGCACTAAAAGCTTCTCCAAACCCGCCAGCCAGATCTGGTAATAACTGAGTTCTCCATAGCGGGGCAGCGTCTCGCGTGCGGCGCGGCTGGTGTCGATGTTCCACAGCCCGGTGGCACCCATCGCCAGGGTGAGGGCCAGCACGCGCGGCTCCCAGGCCGCGTGAAACAATTCGCCCTCGGGTTCCGGGCGCACGGCTTCGCGCACATCCTGGCCGCCGAGATCGGCGTAGGAATGATAGTTCATGCGCTGATGCGCGACGCCGGAGCGCCGCCGGGAGCGAGCGGCAAGCCGGTGCCGATCATGGAGTCGCGGGTGACGAGTGCTGCAAGCTGGCTCTCGGAAAGGTGTTCCGTGCCTGCCGGCCGCCGGGGCAGGACGAGATAGCGAACCTCGGCGGTCGAATCCCAGATCCGGATGCGGACCGACTCGGGAAGCTGAACGCCAAAGTCCTTGAGTACGCCGCGGGGATCCTTGACCGCTCGAGCGCGATAGGGCGCGCTCTTGTACCAGGTGGGCGGCAACCCCAGCACGGGCCAGGGGTAGCAGCTGCACAGGGTGCAGACCACCATGTTGTGCACTTCCGGCGTGTTTTCCAAGGCCACCATATGCTCACCCTGCCGTCCCACAAAACCCATGGAGTTGATTGCGGCCGTGGCATCCTCGAGCAGCCGGCGGCGAAACTCGACATCGCACCACGCGCGCGCGATCACCTGTGCACCATTGCGCGGGCCGACCTTGGTTTGATACGTGTCGATGAGCACATCGAGGGCTGCCGGATCGACATAGCCTTTCTGCGTCAACACCGTCTCCAGGGCGCGAACCCGCAGTTCCAGCGGACTCAAAGTGCTGGATTCGTGCTCATGACCGTGGTGGTCATGGTCGTGATGCTCCGGTTCGTGCATGCCACCATGCTAAGACAGGTCGATGATCGGGGCCAGCCCCAACCTGGAAGACGCCGCCCACGGCCTTTGGTCTAAACTACGCGCCGCCGGCTGCAGCACAGGTGGAATGTGATTCAGGACGCGACCCGCGACGATCTTGGGCAGATTCTTGCGATCTACAACGAGGTGATTCGCAACTCGACCGCCGTCTATTCGGAGGAAGAATTCACCCCCGACCGCGGCGCGATGTGGTTCCGAGCCAAGATGGAGCATGGCTTTCCCATGATCGCGGCACGGGATGCAACGGGCATCACCGGATTTGCAACCTTCGGCGAGTTTCGGGCCTGGCCATGCTATCAGCACACCGTGGAACACAGCGTCCACGTTCGCGTGGACCGCCGCGGGCAGGGCATCGGGCGGGCACTGGTGGCGGAGCTTTTGCTGCGCGCTGCCGCCATGGGCAAGCATGTCATGATCGCCGGGATCGACGCCGACAATGCCGTCTCCATCGGCATGCACCGTAATCTGGGATTCGCCGTCGTCGGTCATTTTCATGAAGTGGGATTCAAGTTCGGGCGCTGGCTCGACTTGGTATTCATGGAATGTAGGCTGCCGACGACAGTTGACACCATTGTGAAGTAACGCCAAGAGGCGCATTTACCCGGAAAATGCCGCAATAACGCACAGTTCAGCCGATTCGCCGCGTAAGCGAGCTTTGTTGGTATCGCAGTCTTGATATCATGCAGGCCGTGGTAAGAGCGACACAGACAGAAATCGAAGAAGCCGTCGAAGCCCTGCGCGCCGGCGACCTGGTGGTGTTTCCGACCGAGACCGTCTATGGACTCGGCGCCAACGCCTCCAATCCCGCCGCCGTGCGCAAGATCTTTGAGGTGAAAGGGCGTCCGCCCGATCATCCGGTGATCGTGCACTTGGACGATCCGCGCTACCTGCATCGCTGGGTGTCGTCGTTGCCGCCGGTTGCGGAAGCATTGGCCGCGACATTCTGGCCGGGTCCCCTGACCTTGATCCTGCCCAAAGCAGACAATGTCAATGACATCGTCACCGGCGGCCAGGACAGCATCGGTATTCGCGTGCCTTCGCATCCCATGGCCCAGCAGCTTTTGAACGCCTTCGGCGGCGGCATCGCAGCCCCTTCGGCCAATCGCTATGGACGATTGAGTCCGACCAAGCCCGAACATGTACGGGACGAGCTGGGAGATGCGGTCAAGGTCATTCTGGACGGGGGAGACTCGCCGATCGGGCTGGAATCGACCATTGTCTCGTGCCTCGACAATGAGGCGCGGCTGTTGCGGCCGGGATTCATCACCCGCACGCAGCTCCTGCAAGTGGTCGGGAAGCTGGCAGTCGGCGGAGTCGCGCCGCGCACGCCGGGCGATCGTGCGCTGCACTACGCGCCATCGACTCCGCTCGAGATCGTCGCGTCGGACGATTTGGAAGTGCGCGCCGGCGAGATCATCGATCGCGAGGAAAAAGTGGCGGTGCTCGCGATGCGGCCGCCGTTGCAGACCCAACGCCACATGACGTGGATCAATGCGGGCAAGAGGCCCGATATTTATGCGCACAATCTCTACAACCACCTGCGAACCTTGGACCGGGCGGGTTGTGCGAAAATATTCGTGCAAAGCCTGCCCCAGGATGAGCGGTGGGTGGCGATTCTCGACCGCCTGCAGCGCGCCGCCGGCATGGGCGACGATTCACTCGAACTCAGCGTGAGTTAGGTGTTGAGTTCTTCCCTGGCTGCCGAGCCCCTGGAGCTCAATCCCGGGTGGGATCCGTTTGCACCCGAGTCGATCAAACACTTGGTGGCCCGCTACGGCTCGCCGTTGTTCATCATCGACGCCGAACGGGTGCGCCGCCAATATCGCCGCCTTGCCGCGGCTCTCCCCGGGGTCGATCTCCACTATGCGCTCAAGCCGCTGCCGCAGGCGTCGGTCATCAACACGCTGCAGGCCGAGGGCGCCTGCTTCGATTTGGCGACCAACGGCGAAGTGGAGCTGGTGCGGCGCCTGAAGATCGCGCCCGAGCGCTGCATTCACACGCATCCGATCAAGCGCGACAGCGATATCCGCACCGCGCTCAGCTTCGGGGTGGATCGATTCGTGATCGACAATCCCGACGAACTGCGCAAGTTCGTGAAGTACCGCAATCGCTGTTTGCTGTTGATTCGTGTCTCCTTCCGCAGCCCCGAGGCGAGGAGCGATTTGTCGCGCAAGTTCGGCGCCGAGCCGCAGGCGGTTCCCGAGCTGTTGCGCCTGGCGGCTGAGCTGCGCATCGAGATCGGCGGCTTGTCGTTTCACATCGGCTCGCAAGCATCCGGACCCGCCATGTTCGTCGAGGCCATTGCCCAGTGTCGCGAGCTGCTGCGAATCGCCGAACAGAGGGGGCACACGCCGCACATGCTCGATATCGGCGGCGGGTTTCCGGTCGACTATCTGCAGCGCTGCATGCCCATCGAAGAATTCTGCGCGCCGATTCGTGCTGCACTCGGGGAGTTGCCGCCCGATCTGCGCGTGATCGCGGAGCCGGGCCGCTTCATCGCGGCGCCGGCGGCTGTGGCGGTGGCGGCGGTCATGGGCCGTGCGCTGCGCGGCGAGCGTTGGTGGTACTACCTCGACGATGGTTTGTACGGCAGCTACAGCGGCCAGGTTTACGACCATGCGGCCTATCCGCTGGAGGCGCTGGTGGCACCCGGAAAGACCTTCCCCTCGGTGCTCGCCGGCCCGACCTGCGACAGCATCGATGTCATCCACGAGCACCTGGAACTGCCCAAGCTCGAGGTGGGCGATCTCATCGTCGGCCGCGAAATGGGCGCGTACACCTGGGCCTCGGCATCAGAATTCAATTTCTTTCCGCGCGCCACGGTGTTGGCGCTCGATGGCGGACGCTTGCTCACCGATGAGGTGCTCCGATGATTTGGAGCCGCCGCAGGCTGCTGAAGGCCGGCGGTGCATTCGCGGGAATATCCGCAGCGGCGCTGTGGGGGCGATCCGCGCGCGGTCAGGACTCGACGGCGAGGCGAGATCCGGCGAACCGGCGCATTGCGCTGCTCAATCTGCATACCGACGAGCGGGTCGAGGTCGACTACTTCCGCGACGGCGCCTACGTGCCCGAGGCATTTTCGGCCATCGAGGTCTGCCTCAGGGATTTTCGTACCGGCGGCCGGCATGCCGTCGATCCGCATCTCATGGACCATCTGGTCGAGGTCGCACGCGCCGTGGGGGCGGAACCCAAGTTCAGCGTGATTTCGGGGTATCGTTCCCCGCAGACCAATGCGATGCTGCATGAACGAAGCGCGGGAGTCGCGCAACATAGTCTGCACATGGATGGGCGGGCCATCGACGTGCGCATCAACGGGGTGGACTGCGCGGATCTCGCGGCCCGCGCCTTGGACTTGAAGCGCGGCGGGGTCGGGTATTATCGCGCTTCGGACTTCGTGCACTTGGATACCGGCGCGTTCCGGACCTGGAAGGGTTGAGCGCCGCCGATGCTGCCGCACCATCGTAGACGGCTCGCGGGACGCTGCCTTTTCCTGGCAATCTCCCTGTTGGCCGGGTGTGCGAGTTTGCCTTCGCTGCAAAATCGTCCCGCCACCTACGCCATGGAGCCGGACGCTGCCACGCCCTTGGGACAGGCGGTTACGGCACGCACCCAGCAGCATCCCGGCAAGACCGGGATCACGCCGATTCCCGACGGCCGTATCGCGTTCGGAACGCGCATGCTTCTGGCGCGTGCCGCATCCAGATCAATCGACATCCAGACCTACATCTGGCACGACGATGCAACCGGCACGCTCCTGTTCGAGGAGATCATGCAAGCCGCGCAGCGCGGCGTTCGGGTGCGCTTGCTGCTCGACGATATCAACACCACGGACTCGCTCGATCGAATACTGGCAATGCTCATGCACCAGCCGAATATCGAGCTGCGGCTCTACAACCCCTTCGTCGACCGAAGCACGAAGGTGACCGGACTGCTCACGGATTTCACCCGCCTGAACCGGCGCATGCACAACAAGTCGTTCACGGTCGACAACCTGGTGACGGTGGTCGGCGGCCGCAATATCGCGGACGAGTACTTCGAGGCCGCGCAAGAGGAGGGCCTCGTGGACCTGGACGTGATCGCCATCGGCGATGCCGTCCACCCGGTGTCCGCGCAGTTCGACCTGTATTGGAACAGCGCCTCCGCTTACCCCGCCACGGCGATATTGGCGGGCGTGAAGGCCACGAATTCCAAGGATCTCGAGCAGCGGGCGCAGGAGGTGCAAGCAAGTCCGGCGGCGGCCGCGTTCGCCGCGGCCATCCGCAATACGACGGAAGTCCAAAATCTTCTGGAGGGAAAGCTCAATATCGAGTGGACCACCGCCCAGCTCATCAACGACGACCCCGCCAAGACGCTGCGGCCAAGCTCCGAAGCCGAGCTGGAATTGCTGCCCAAGCTCCAGGCCGCACTCGGCAACCCGTCGGCTTCGCTCGATCTCATATCCCCCTATTTCGTACCCGGCGACAAGGGCACCGAGGCACTCGAGGCATTGGCGCGAAGAGGGGTGGTCGTGCGCGTCTTGACCAACTCGTTGGCCGCCACGGACGTATCGTCGGTTCACTCGGGCTACGCCAAGCGCCGGGTTCCGCTGCTGCGGGCCGGCGTGCATATTTACGAGCTCAAACCGGACGATGCCACGATCAAGAAACACGCCAAACAGGTCGGCAGCGGCGCCAAGTCGGCCCTGCATGCCAAGACCTATGCGACCGATCGGCGCGTAATCTTCGTTGGCTCTTTCAACCTCGATCCGCGATCCTCGAAATTGAATACCGAGATGGGCTTGGTGATCGACAGCCCGACCCTGGCCGGAAGACTCGACGACGCCTTCGACAAGGTCTTTCCCGACGCTGCCTATAGGGTCACGCTGAACGACAGCGGCGACCTCCGATGGGAGGATGGGTCCAAGGGTAAGACGTACACAGCCGACCCGGAGACGAGCTGGTTTCGGCGCATGATGGTGCACATCCAGTCCTGGTTGCCGATCGAATCGCTGCTGTGATCGCACGTCCCGCACTCTCGATACTGATGGTGGCCGGCGCGCTTGCCGGCTGCCCGGGGAAACATCCCGGAGCGCCCCGGTCAAACCCGGCCGGGCCCGCGCCGAGCGCAGTCGCGGAACTCGGCGCGCGCATCTACAACGGCAACTGCGTCCCCTGCCATCAACCGACCGGCGCGGGAATTCCCGGCGCATATCCGAGCTTGGCCGGATCGGCCGTGGTGACCGGAGACCCGGCGCAATTGGCGCTGTGGGTGATCAAGGGGCAAAGGCCTGCGTCCATGCCGGCGGGTCGCTTTCCCACCCAGATGCTGCAGTTTGGCTGGATGAAGCCCGCGGATGCCGCCGCGCTGTTTTCCTATCTGCGCTCGAATTTCGGCAACTCAGCGCCGCCGGTCGATGCCGCAACCGTGGCCAGGGCACTCGGACAATGACGCCTCCCACCACCATACACACCATGGTCGATCGTTGCCGCGCCGGGGACCATCCGGCGGCGGTCGCACGGCTTCGTTCCGGCTGGGTGATCATGGGTGAGCGTCAGGTATTGACCGGTTATTGTCTGCTGCTCCCGGATCCGGTGGCGCCGCATTTGAACGCGCTTGCGCCGGCGCTGCGCGGTCAATTTCTTGCCGACATGGCGCTGGTCGGCGACGCCTTGCTGGCCGTGACTGCCGGCCTGCGCATCAATTACGCGATATTCGGCAATGTCGATCCCGCGCTGCATGCCCATATATTCCCGCGCCACGCGGCGGAGCCGGAGGCGACCCGCACCGCGCAGCCATGGGCCCTCGATTGGAATGCCGCGCCGAGCTACTCCGAGGCCTTGCACGGTGAACTCAAGCGGCGCATCGCCGCCGATATCAAGAGCCGGTCAGGCTCCTAAAGATCCTTGAGGCGAATTTTTGCGAACAGCATTACCCGCCCGTTCCGGACCGATACCCCTTCCGCGCGCAGCCGCCGCGCCTGTTCCCGGTGCGCACGCGATGAGGGGGGAAAGACGATGCGGCCGCCCGCGCCGACCACGCGGTGCCAGGGCAGATCCAGCCCTTTGGGCGCGACCCGCAGCGCAAAGCCCGCCTGCCGCGCGCGGCCGGGAAATCCGGCGCTGCGGGCAACGGCGCCGTAGGTGGACACCTGGCCGCGGGGAATGGCGTAGATCGCGTGCCAGATCGCCTGCAGTGCGGGGTTGTCCTCCAAGTTCCTGACGGCAAGGTTTTTCATTGCAGTTCGCGGGCAATGACGCCCAGGTCGGAAAACGGCGCAGAACAGGTCATGCCGGTGCACAGATATGCCGCGGTGCCGGGCGCCGCGCGCTTTGCGGCGAGCCCGGGCGGCAGCTCTGCGGCATCGCGGGGAATGGCGAAGATCAGGCGCATCGGCGCATACACCGCGCTCAAGGTCGCGGCCCAGTGCCCGAGCTGCGGCGCGTCGCCGCGAATGATCACGATTTGCATCGGTCCCAGGAAATCCTCCAAGGCATTGACCATGCTCATGTGCGCCTGGGGGTACTGCTGCAGCATGGACCACCCCGCGCGCAGGGTGCGCTCCGCGGCGTCGAGGTAGCGCAGTTCGCCGAGCAGGTAGCCGAGCCGGCACAGTACGGACGCCGCGAC
>DATLVV010000556.1:0-4445 GCA_035577165.1 Steroidobacteraceae bacterium
AGTTGCGCAGTTCGCTGCGCATTCCCCAACAGCTGATCGGCGCACAAGTAGATCAGTGCGACCGTCAGGAGACCAAATGCAATCGTGACCCCGTCCGTCATGGTCAGCCCCCGCTCGGTCCATGGCGCAAATGCCGTTGCCGCCGCCAACGCAATCAGAATATTGCGCCAGATCATCCAGGCGGCAATCGGCCGCCGTTCGTCCGGGCCGCCGCAACCGCAGGCAAGATCGCGGCGTCCGCGCCGTAAATTGACGGCGATCGCGGCCGCATAAGCGGACAACAATAGGATGCCGAGTGCCGCGGCGTACGGCCGGGTGACGTTGCTCGCAAGTCCCGCAGCCACCGTCATCTCCAACAGCGGCACCGCCCGGGATATTCGCAGCGTCGAGCTCGCCGGCATCATTCCATACGCCGAGAAAATCTCATCGAACCGCGCCAGGTCGCGCAGCTTATGCACCGCGGCGCTCGCAAACAGCAGGGCCACGGAGGCCAATATCAATATGCCGACGACGGGATCCAGGATCATGGGATCCATGATAGCGTGAATTCGTGAACCGCAACTCACTGCCATCGCATCTGCGCCGGGCCGGCATCGCGTGCGCCCTCGCCGCCGCCGTGCTCCTGTTGCCGCTGCCCGCATCGGGCGGCCTCGTTTGGAATCTGGGCGCCGCCTTGGGCTACGGCTCGCTGGTATTTACCGTGGTGCTGTATCTCTATCCGTTGCGCGGCGAGGGCATCGCGCACCGGCGGCTCTTCACCGTATCGCAGCACCGCAGAATCGGTTGGATCGCGTTGTCTCTGGCCTCTCTGCATACCGCGATTCTGCTGGTCGCGCAGCCATTGACGGGACACTATTTGCTGCCGTCGGCGCCGCTGTACATGCTTTGCGGTCTTGCCGCAATCGTTGCGCTCGCGGTGCTCGTGGCGACCGGCATTGCCGCGCGGTCGGCACTGCGCCAGGCCGCGGCGCCCCGCAAGTCATCTACCAACGTCGCCACGCACACGGTCCTTGCCGCACTGCTGCTCGGCCTGCTGGGCGCGCACATCGTCGGCAGCGGCCAACTGCTCGATCGTCCCATCAAGGCCGCGACATGTTGCGTCATGCTCGCGCTGGCACTGTTTTGGTCGGCTTGGCGGCCGCAGTCGAAGCGGACCCCGGATCGATTGTTCTCCACGCTGGTCCCGTCCGGGATTGCGCTCGCCGCGCTGCTGCTCCTGCCGACCCCCATCGGCAGTCTGCACTTGCTGCAGACCGCAACGACGCCCGCGCCGCTGCACGCATTTTTCCCGCATGAGAATCATCGAACCGTCAACTGCATCGCCTGCCATCACAACTTCGTGGACAAGACCGGCTTCGGCGGCTGCTACGACTGTCACCGCAGCGCGCGCAGGGATCTGCCGCAGGCGGCGGAAGCGACGTTTCACGAATTCTGCCGCGATTGCCACAGCGGATTCGCTCGTGACCAAAGCAAACACGGGCCGGTGCGCGCGTGTTCCGGCTGCCACGTCGATCCAGCGGCGGCGGCCGTACTATCGGATAACTTGCCGATATGCCAAACTTGGCGCGAGGCCGGTTCCTGCCGTCGATTGCGGGTGTTTCAGGCGGCGGATGCATGGGGATTTCGATGAATACAATGATCATCCGGGCTGCAATCCTGTCGCTGGCCGCATGCTCTCGCTTGCTCGCCGCCGCGCCGCCCCCGCCGCTCCCCGCCGAGCGTTTGAGCGTCGCTGTCATGCCGCCCGCCGGTCCGCACCGCGTGTATGTGCTGGATGAAGCCTTCTTCAACGAAATCGATGCGCGCGTGCATCTCTTCGACGCCGACACGTATCGCCGGCTCGGTCAGATCGATGCGGGATTCACCCCGGGATTCAACCTCTCTCCCGACGGCAAGACCAGCGTGGTCGCAACCACCTATTTCGCGCGCGGCAGCCGCGGTACCCGCACCGACGTGGTCGAATTCACCGACAACACGACGCTGAAGGCGACGCACGAAATCGTTCTGCCGCCGAAGCGCGCAATGACCCAGCCGACCTATTTCAGTTTGGGTTTCAGCGCGGACAGCCGGTTCTTGTATGTGGCCTACATCACGCCGGCGGCTTCATTCGGCGTGCTCGATCCCGTGAAGTACAGCGTGATCGACGAGATCGACACGGCGGGATGCGTCCTGGTGATTCCGTCGGGTCCGAACCGCGTGTCCTCGATTTGCGAGAGCGGCGCCCTGCTCACCGTTACCCTGGATGCGCAGGGACACGAAGCGTCGCGCGCCTTCTCGGAAACTTTCTTCGATCCCGACCGCGATCCGGTATTCGCGGCGGGAGTGCCGATGACGAACGGGTACGCTTTCCTCTCCTTTCTGGGGGAGGTGCACGAAGTGGATTTCTCGGGCGCGAAGCCTGTGTTCCGCTCGCCCTGGTCGCTGCTCGGCGCAGCCGATAAGTCGGCACACTGGCGGCCGGGCGGCATGCAAATCGGCGCCATCCACCGGCAATTGAACCGGCTGTATGTCCCCATGCACCAGGGCGGCGAGGGCACGCACAAGGACGGTGGTTCGGAGATCTGGGTATTCGATCTCTCGACTCATCAACGCCTGGCACGCTGGCCGATGGCGGCGCAGAAACTCTCGGGTGTGCTCGCGATCCAGGTTTCGCAGGACAATGCGCCGCTGCTGTTTGCCGCCACCGATCATGACCTTGGCGTGTTCGATGCCCTCACGGGGAAGCTGCGCCACGTCGAAAAGCAGATGGGACAAACTCCCTGGCTGATACTGACTCCCTAGAGGCCACCGGTATGCGCTCGATCGATCGTCTGTTTGAAAAATCCTCGCGCGCCCTGGCGCAACGCACCTCGCGCCGCAGCCTGCTCGGCATGTTGGGCCAGGTCCTGACCGGCGCCGCGCTGATCCCGTTGCTGCCCATCGATCGCTCCGCCCGTGCCGCCGACGCGCCTCCCACGAAGCCCAAAGCCGCCAAGACCGCGACCGACGATCCGCAAAGCTGCGATTACTGGAAGTACTGCGCGGTCGACGGCTTCCTCTGCGCCTGCTGCGGCGGTTCTTCGAATTCCTGTCCGCCCGGCACCACGCCCTCGCCGATCACCTGGATTGGAACCTGCCACAACCCCGGCGACGACCGCGACTACATCGTTTCGTACAACGACTGCTGCGGCAAGGTCAGTTGCGGCAATTGCGAATGCAACCGCAACGAGCGCGAGAAGCCGATGTACCGGCCCTCGCGCAACAATGATTTGAATTGGTGCATGGCCAATGCCGACTCGAACTATCACTGTTCGGTGTCGGTGATATTGGGTCCCGCCGAGAAATGAGCCGGTTTCGCGGGCGACGTACGGCCGCTACGGCGGCGATAGTCGCGGCGCTCGCGGGCGCAGCGCTGGCCGCAGCCTCGCTCAGCCTCGCCGCAGATCCGGTAGAGCCGCGCTATGCCGAGGGCGGGACGATCTTTCAGGCGAACTGCGCGGTGTGCCACGGCGCCAAGGGCTTGGGCCAGCCGTCGCTGGCGCCGCCGCTCACCTCCTATCCGGCCCGCTATGCAACCATTGCGGAGGGACGCCGGCAGCTGGCGATCACCGTGCTCAATGGCATGTTCGGCGGCATCGACGTGGAGTCCAAACACTACGACTTCAAGATGCCGGAATTTTCGCAACTCGATGATGCGGCGCTCGCCGCGGCATTGAATTTCGTGGTGTTCGATCTCGGCCATGCGGCCGAGGGGACCAAGCCGCTGCAGCCGGCGGAAATCGCGGCCGAACGCGCCAACCCCCTGGACGGGCCGGCCGTGCGCGAACACCGCACGAAAGTACTCACCGCACTCGGACTTTGAAGATGAGCCGGCGATGCGGGCGCCTACCCGAAATTCTCATGGCTTTCGCGCTGGCCGGCGGGGGGATCGGCGCAGCATGCGCAAACCCCGCGCAGGACTACATGCTCTTCTGCATGGGCTGCCACGGCGCCCAAGCCGAGGGAGTGCCCGGCAAGGTCCCGCCTTTGGCGCATTCCCTCGGCCTGTTCATGCGCACGGCCGCGGGACGCAATTATCTGCTGCGCGTGCCCGGCGCAGCCAACTCCGCGCTGTCGGACGCGCAATTGGCGGCAGTGCTGAATTGGCTGGCGCAACAATATAATTCCGAGGAACTCGGCGCCGATGTGCCGATGTTCACCGCCGCCGAAGTCACGGCCGTAAGACGCGCCCCGTTGGTATCGGTGCTGGCGACGCGGCGCGAGGTGGTGCGCGATCTCGCGGCCACCGGCGCCGCTCCTCCGGCCACTTATTGAAGGCGAGCGTTCCTGCTCGCCCAGCCCTGTATCTACATTGTAGACACGCGCGATTCTTTCGATAAAATGCAAGGCCTGGATTCTGCCGGACAACGTCATGCGTGTAATCGTCAAGAAATGGGGCAATAGCGCGGCCGTTCGCATCCCGAGCG
>DATLVV010000557.1:0-4977 GCA_035577165.1 Steroidobacteraceae bacterium
TGCCGCGGGGCTCAAGGACAGCGGCGCGATTCTGCCCGGACACGGCGGTCTGTTGGATCGCATCGACAGCGTCACGGCGGCCGCGCCCCTGTATGCGCTTGGCTTGTTTGGCGCCGGTGTCATCGCATGAGTACGCCGCGCGGCCTGGCCATCCTAGGTTCCACCGGAAGCATCGGCCGCAGCACGCTCGAGGTGGTTGCCCTGCATCCGGAGTGGTACCGGGTCGCGGTGCTCGGCGCGCACCGCAGCTGGCAATCCATCGTCGAGCAGGCGAAGTGCTTCAACCCGGACCTGGTGGTGTTGGTGGATCCGGAGGCCGCGGCGCAGGCGCGTGCCGCGCTGCGCGACTGCAGCTCCACGGCGCGCGTCGAATGCGGTGCGGAGGCACTGGCCGCCGCCGCGTCCGGCGACAATGTCCAGGTGGTGATGGCGGCGATCGTGGGCGCGGCCGGCCTCAAGTCCACCCTGGCCGCCGTGCATGCGGCCAAGCGCGTGCTGCTCGCCAACAAGGAGGCCCTGGTCATGGCCGGGACGCTCCTGATGGACGAGGTGCGCCGCGCGGGCGCCGAGATCATCCCGATCGACAGCGAGCACAATGCAATTTTTCAGTGCATGCCCGGCGGCTATCTTCCCGGCGACGTTGCCCGCGGCGTGACCCGCGTGATTCTGACCGCGTCCGGCGGACCGTTCCGCTGCGCTGATGCCGGGAGCCTCACGAATGTCACCCCGGACGAGGCCTGCGCGCATCCGAAGTGGAAGATGGGCCGCAAGATTTCGGTCGATTCCGCCACCTTGATGAACAAGGGACTCGAGATCATCGAGGCGACCCTGTTGTTCGGCCTGCCGGAGACGCAGGTGGATGTTCTGGTGCATCCGCAGAGCGTGGTGCACTCCTTGGTCGAGTATGCGGACGGTTCGATGCTGGCACAGCTCGGTGCCCCCGATATGCGCACGCCCATCGCGCAGGCGCTGGCATGGCCGGCGAGGTTTGCCTCCGGTGTAAAATCGCTGAACCTGGCCGAGATCGGCCAGCTCGCCTTCGAGCCGCCGGATCACCAGCGCTTTCCCTCCTTGATGTTGGCCCGGGGCGCGGCACGGGCCGGAGGCACCGCGCCGGCGCTGTTGAACGCCGCCAATGAGGTCGCGGTCCAGGCGTTTCTTGACCGCCGCTTGAACTTTCCCGCGATTGCAACGGTCATTGACAGGGTGCTGCAGCGCCTCGATTCATCCCCCGTCAAGGCTCTGGGTGATGTTTTGGACGCCGACGCGGCAGCGCGACGCTTGGCTGAAGCCTTGATCGAGCCTGGCTCTGGAGTCTTCGCATGAAGATGTTGATTATTTCCGCCGCCTTCTTGGTTGCGATCGGAATATTGGTGGCAGTCCACGAATTCGGCCACTATTGGGTGGCCAAGAAGCTCGGATTCAAAGTTCTGCGCTTCAGCATCGGCTTCGGCAAACCGCTGGTGATGCGGGTCGGCAAAGATCCTGACCGCACCGAGTACTGCATCGCCGCCATACCGCTCGGCGGCTACGTGAAATTGCTGGATGAGCGCGAGGGCGACGTGAGCGCGGCGGAACTGCACCGCTCCTTCACACGGCGGCCCGTGACCCATCGGATTGCCGTGCTGTTGGCCGGTCCCGCCATGAATCTGCTGTTCGCCTCCTTGCTCTATGCAATCCTGGCCATGGTCGGCACCGAAATCATCAAACCGGTGGTCGGGCAGGTGCGGCTCGACAGTCCCGCCGCGATCGCCGGATTGCAGCGCGGCGATCAGATCGTGCGCGTCGGCGAGCGCCGCATCGATGACACCGAAGAGCTGCAGCTGGCACTGATCCGGCAGTTCACCGACAACGGCGTGATCCCCCTGCGCGTGCGCCGCGACGGCGGCGAGCGATCGTTGACGTTGCGGGTCGCCGCGGATCGGCGCGCCATGACCGAGCCGGGCAAGCTGCTGCCGGGCCTGGGCTTCGACCTGGCGACGTGGAATGCCGCGACCTTGATTCACGAGGTACCCGCGGGAAGCGCCGGCGCGCGCGCCGGCCTGCAGGCGAACGACCGTGTGTTGGCGGTCGACGGCCAGCCGGTGGTCAACAGCACCGAATTCGTCGCCCTGGTGAACGCCGCGCCGGACCGCGATATTTCGATTGAAGTCGAGCGCGGCGGCCAGCGATTGCGTATTGTGGCGTCCGTGCCGCGGGTGATGGAGCAGGGCAGGGCGATCGGCCGGCTCGGCATCACGCTCATGGAAGGAACGCGAACCTGGCCGCCGGGCCTGGTGCAGACACATCGCTCCGGACCCATTGATGCTTTGATTGGCGGGGTGGCGAAGACCTGGGAAATGTCCTCGCTCACCGTGCAGATGCTGTGGCGGATCGTCACCGGACAAGTGTCCGCAAAGAACATCAGCGGTCCGATCAGCATCGCGGAATTTGCGGGCATCAGCGCCTACCTCGGAGTGACGGCGTTTCTGGCCTTTTTGGCGATCATCAGCGTGAGCCTGGGCGTGCTGAATCTGATGCCGGTGCCGCTGCTGGACGGCGGCCAGGTGGTTTATCAGCTCGTGGAAGCGGTCAAGGGAACGCCGCTGTCGGAGCGCGCCCAGCTGTTCGGGCAGCAGGTCGGGATCGCGCTTCTGGTCGTGTTGATGAGCCTTGCCTTCTATAACGATATATCAAGACATTTGAATTAACGGGAAATCATGATCAATCGAATCTGCAATCGGTCGTTGTCGCGTGCGGCTTGAATTGCGTTTGGCTTGTCTGGTGGCTCTCGCCATCCAGCCCTGGGGTACGGCTGTGCGTGCGCAAAGCACGCAGGAGACATTTACCGTCGGCGACATTCGCATCGAAGGTCTGCAGAGAATTTCTGAAGGAACGGTATTCAACTATCTGCCGGTGAACATCGGCGATCACCTCGACGGCCAGCGCATCGGCGAGGCCATGCGGGCGCTGTACGCCACCGGCTTCTTCCGCGACGTGGAATTGCGCCGCGACGGCAACACACTGTTGGTCGTGGTGGTCGAGCGGCCGTCGATCGCCAAGTTCGAGCTCAAGGGCAACAAGGACATCAAGACCGAGGATCTGCAAAAGAGCCTGCGCAACGTCGGCCTTGCCACCGGCAAGACCTTCGACCGCTCGGTGCTCGACGAGGTGAAGCAGTACCTCACCGACCAATACTTCAGCCGCGGCAAGTACGCGGTGCGCGTGGATACCAAGATCACGGAGCTGCCGGGCAACAAGGTCGACATCATCGTCGACATCAAGGAAGGCAAGCGCGCCAAGATCGAACAGATCAACCTGGTCGGCAACACCAAGTTCAAAGAAAAGGACGTGCTCAACACCTTTGAGTTGAAGACACCGAACTGGCTGTCCTGGTACAAGCAAGACGACCGCTACTCGCGCGAATCCCTGACGGGCGACCTGGAGAAACTGCGCTCCTACTACATGGATCGCGGCTATGCAAATTTCCAGATCGAGTCGACGCAGGTGACGATCGCCCCCGAAAAAGACGACATGTACATCACCGTGAACGTCAACGAGGGTGATGTGTTCAAGATATCGGAGATCAAGCTCGCCGGCACGATGGTCGTGCCCGAGTCGCAGCTGCGGCGGCTGTTGTTGATCCAGCCCGGAGACACCTTCTCGCGCAAGGCGGTCACCAGCACCCAGGAGCTGATGAGCTACCGCTTGGGCGCCGACGGCTATGCCTTCGCCAAGATCGATCCGGTGCCGACGCCGGACAACGAGAAGAAGACCGTCTCCCTGACGTTCTTCATCGAGCCCGGCAACCGCGTCTATGTGCGGCACATCAATTTCACCGACACCACGGCGATCAATGACGAGACCTTGCGCCGCGAGATGCGCCAGCTCGAGGGTGGATGGTTGTCGAACTCGGCCGTCGAGCGCTCCAAGGAGCGTTTGCAGCGCCTGCCGTACATCGAGAAGGTCGAGTTCGAGACCAAGCCGGTGGCGGGCAGCGCGGACCTGGTCGACGTCGACTACAAAATCAAGGAAGGCTTGCCCGGGCAGTTCGGCGGCGGCATCGGCTATTCGGAGTCGCAGAAATTCAGCCTGAACGGCAATTTCGTCCACAGCAACTTCATGGGCACGGGCGATCGCATCGCACTGGAAGTCAACGCCGGCAAGTACAGCAAGAGCTACGTGATCTCGCACACCGATCCGTACACCACCATCGACGGCGTGGCGCGCACCACCTCGTTCACCTACCGCGACATCACGCAATTCGTCGCGGCGTCCTCGCAGTTCTCGACCAAGCAGATGACGGCAGCGATGCAGTGGTCCTATCCCATTACCGAATACCAGTACTTGCAGGCGGGCGTCTCCGCCAACAAGAACACGCTGGTCGTCTCGCAGGGCTACAGCGCGGAGCAGGCCGTGTACTGGGTCCAGCACAATGGCAATACCTTTACGAGCGTTCTCTCGGACACCAACGGCGACGGTGTCGTCAATTCATTGGACAGCCCGTACACGATCTACGGCACGGACTTCAATACCTACGAGCTGACGGCGGGTTGGAATTACGATGCGCGCAACCGCGCCCTGTTCGCCGATCGCGGCCTGCACGTGGCCGTATCCGGCCGCTATGCCCTGCCGTTGAGCGATGTGCGCTATTACGCCGCCAACTTCCAGTTCCTGCAGTACATCCCCGTCTGGAGAAAGTGGCTGTTCGCGCTCACCGCTCAGGTCGACTACGCCTCGCCGCTGGGCAAGACGACCTCGCTGCCTCCCTATCTCAACTACTTCGCCGGCGGACCCGACAGCATTCGCGGCTATCGCGAGAGCCGCCTGGGGCCCCGCGACAACATCGGCGTCGGCAACCCCTACGGGGGCAACTTCCGCGTCGTCAATCGCCTGGAGCTGATATTCCCCGTGCCGGACAAGGGGAAAAGCGCGGCGCGGGTGAGCTGGTTCTACGACGTCGGCAACGTGTTTCAGACCGGCACCAAGGTCCAATTC
>DATLVV010000558.1:0-5258 GCA_035577165.1 Steroidobacteraceae bacterium
CGGCTTCGACCTGGGTTCCGACGTGATCGATCACCCCAAGAAGCTCGCGCGCTTCCTGACCAGCATCGAAGGCACGCCGCACGCGTCGGCGCTGGGGTACCTGCTGCTGCGCTCGATGCAACAGGCCACGTACGACACCGAGAGCATCGGCCACTTCGGGCTCGCCGGCGAGCACTACCTGCACTTCACCTCGCCGATCCGCCGCTATCCCGACCTGTTGGTGCATCGCGCGATCAAAGCGGCGGTGCTGCCGAATTCCTCCTCCGGTCATCGCTACACAACGGCCGAACTGCAGACCCTCGGCGCCGAGAGTTCGCAACGCGAGCGGCGCGCCGACGATGCATCGCGGGATGTGATGGGCTACCTGAAGTGCCTGTACCTGCAGCCGCGGGTCGGCGAGACCTTCGATGCGACCATCACCAGCGCGCTCGAATTCGGCCTGTTCGTGCAGCTGAAGGAAATGCCCATCGACGGGTTGGTGCATATTTCGGCAATTCCCGGAGACTATTGGGAACTGGAGCACGGCGGCATGGGATTGGTCGGCCGGCGCACGGGACGGCGCTGGCAACTGGGCGATACGGTGCGGGTGCGATTGAGTCGTGTCGATCTGACCCAGCGTCAAATCGACTTCGAATTGCTCGATGCGGATGGTTCAGTTAGGTTGGGAACGGTGCGCGCACCGCGCCGCGGCGCGGGTCCGCAACGCGGCAGTGGCGGACAACGCCGGGGCGGGGGGCCCAAACGCGGGCGCGGCGGGCGTGGCTGAATCGAAGCGCAACTTCGTCTACGGTCTGCATGCCGTCAACGCCGTGCTCGAGCGGGCGCCGGAGCGCTTGCTGGAACTCTGGATGGCCCAGCCGCGCGACGATGCGCGCGCCCGCGCATTGCGGGATCGCGCCCAGCACGCGGGAGTGCGTATTCAGTCCGTGGGGGGCGAGGTCCTGGCCAAACTGGTCGGCGAGGTCGCGCACCAAGGAGCCGTGGCGGCGGTGCGGCCGCTCAAAGCCTGGGATGAGCACGATCTCATGCAAGGATTAAGTCAAACGGCCGGGCAGCCCCTGCTGCTGATCCTCGATGGGGTCACCGATCCTCACAATCTGGGCGCCTGTCTGCGCACTGCCGATGCCGCGGGCGCGCATGCGGTGCTCATCCCCAAGGACCGCGCGGCCACGGTGGACGGGGTGGTGCGCAAGGTTGCGGCGGGCGCCGCCGAGTTCGTTCCGGTGGCGAGCGTGACCAACCTCGCCCGCACAATCGATTTGCTGAAGGAACGGGGTATTTGGGTGGTGGGAACCGACAGCGAGGCGCCGCAGACCCTGTATGCGGCGGACTTGAAGCGTCCGCTGGCGCTGGTGCTGGGAGCCGAGGGCGGCGGCATGCGGCGTCTGACCCGCGAGCGCTGCGACTTCTTGGTGCGCATCCCGATGGCCGGGCAGGTGGAATCGCTGAATGTCTCCGTGGCCGCCGGGATTGTCCTGTTCGAGGCGCGCCGGCAGCGGATGAGTTGACCAAAAGCCGCCCAAACGAGTATCCTTCGCGCTCTTTTTCGCCGGCCGACCGGCTTTACTCCTTGCCTCACCGCTCGCAACGGGAGGCTTAGCCCAAAGGGAGCCTTACAATGCGGCATTATGAAATCGTGCTTCTGGTCCATCCGGACCAGAGCGAGCAAGTTCCTGCGATGGTCGATCGCTACAAAGGCATGATCAGTGCCGGCGGCGGTGCGGTGCATCGTTTCGAGGATTGGGGCCGGCGCCAGCTGACCTTCCCCATATCCAAGGTCCACAAGGCGCACTACATCCTGCTCAACGTCGAATGCGATCAGAAGACGCTCGCCGAGCTCACGGGCTCGTTCCGGTTCAGCGACGCGGTGCTGCGCAACCTGGTGGTGAAGATGGACGAAGCCGTGACCGAACCTTCGCCGATGGCCCGCGCGCCCGATGAGAACGCGCGCCGTCACGACGACTTCGGCGACGATGGCGACGACGACGACATGCCCATGGGCGCACGGTAACAGGAGAGCAACATGGCACGTTTTTTCCGCCGCAAGAAGTTCTGCCGATTCACGGCCGATGACGTCAAGCAGATCGACTACAAGGATCTGACGACGCTCAAGAGCTATATCACCGAGACCGGCAAGATCGTTCCGAGCCGCATCACGGGCACGCGGGCTCACTATCAGCGTCAGCTGCAGCTCGCGATCCGTCGCGCGCGCTTCCTGGCGCTGCTGCCCTACACCGATCAGCATTAAACCGGCGAGCCAACATGGACATCATATTGTTGCAGAAGGTCGCGAACCTCGGCCAAATCGGCGACCGCGTCAAAGTGAAGTCGGGCTATGCCCGCAATTACCTGGTGCCCACCGGCCGCGCCACCATGGCGACGGCGGCGAATATCGCCAAGTTCGAAGCGCAGCGCCACGAACTCGAAGCCAAGGCGGGTCAGGAACTGGCTGCGGCGCAGGCGCGCGCGGTCAAGTTCGAGAATTTCAAGCTCGAGCTCAAGGCCAAGGCGGGCGCCGAGGGCAAGCTGTTCGGCTCCATCGGCACTGCCGATATCGCCGAAGCGGCCGTCAAGGCGGGTCAGCCCATCAGCCGCAGCGAAGTGCGCATGCCGACCGGCCCGATTCGCGTCACCGGCGACCATCAGGTGCAATTGCATTTGCATACTGACGTCGATGTGACCTTGGCGGTCAGCATCGTCGCCGAAGAGTAGCGGCCGGCCGCCGCGCGCGTGGCCGCTCGCGTCAGCAATCATCCCCTAGGCGCGGCCGACGGCCTGCGCCTGCCGCCGCACTCCATCGAAGCCGAGCAATCCGTGCTCGGTGGATTGATGCTGGATAGCGCCGCCTGGGACCAGGTCGCCGACCGCGTGGGCGCGCAGGATTTCTACCGCCACGATCACCGGCTCATCTTCGAGGCTGTTGCCGGCCTGATTGAGCGCAACCAGCCCTGCGACGCCGTCACCTTGTCCGGGCATCTGGAGAGCCAGGGGCTGCTCGATCAGGTCGGTGGGCTGTCCTACTTGGGCTCACTGGCGCGCGATACTCCCACTGCCGCCAACATTCGCGCCTATGCAGACATCGTGCGCGAGCGCTCGGTGCTGCGGCAGCTCATTACCGCCGGCAATGCCATCGTCGGCAATGCGCTGGAACCGGAAGGGCGTGAAGCACGCGAAATCGTCGACGATGCGGAACGCGCGGTGTTCGAAATCGCAGAGGCGGGTTCCCGCGGCAAGGTGGGGTTCAGAACGGTCAAGAGCATCCTGCCGGACGTCGTGAATCGCATCGACGAGCTGTACCACTCCGACGGAAAGATGACCGGTGTCCCCACGGGCTTCAAACAACTCGACGAAATGACCTCCGGCATGCAGCCCGGCGATCTGATCATCATCGCGGGCCGGCCCTCCATGGGCAAAACCACGCTGGCGATGAATATCGCGGAGAATGCCGCACTCGGATTCGGCAAATCAGCCGCGATTTTCAGCATGGAAATGTCGTCCGAATCGCTGACCTTGCGCATGATCTCGTCCCTGGGCCGCATCAATCAAAGCAATCTGCGTTCCGGGCGGCTGCGGGAAGAGGATTGGCCGCGGATCGATTCGGCAATGACACAGCTGAGCGCCGCCAAAATCTTCGTCGACGAAACCCCGGGCCTGTCACCCACCGAGATTCGTGCGCGCGCGCGGCGCTTGAAACGTGAGCGTGGCCTCGATCTGATCGTGGTGGATTACCTGCAGCTGATGCAGGTCGCCGGCACCAAGGAAAACCGCGCGACGGAGATCTCCGAGATCTCGCGATCTCTCAAGGCCCTGGCCAAGGAATTGAAGGTGCCCGTGATTGCCTTGTCGCAGCTCAATCGCGGCGTCGAGCAGCGGGTGGAGAAGAAACCGGTGATGTCTGATCTTCGCGAATGCGTTACCGGCGAGACGCCTGTGATGCTGGCGGATGGCCGGCGTGTACCCATACGCGAACTGGTCGGTCAGACCCCCGAAGTGTGGGCGATGGGTGCGGACCAGAAAATCATCAAGGCGCAAAGCGACTTGGTGTGGTCCAAGGGCGTGCGGCAGGTATTCCGCGTCTCCCTGGCGAGCGGCCGTACCTTGCGTGCGACGCCGAACCATCGCGTCTTTACGGGTGAAGGATGGAAGGTGGTCGCAGAATTGGGTCCCGGCTCTCGAGTCGCCGTGGGCCGGCGATTTCCTTCGGTCAGCAATCCTGTTGTCTGGTCGGATGCCCAGATCGCGTTGCTGGGACACTTGGTCGGCGACGGCAGCTATCTCAAGAATCGGCCGCTGCGCTACACGACATCGTCGGAAGCCAACAGTCGACTGGTCACCGAATGCGCGATCGCTCTCGGCAGCACCGTGACGCGGCATGCGGGCCGCGGCAACTGGCATCAGCTGGTCATCGCCGGTAATGGCAACCGTTGGCATGCTGCCGGTGTCGGTGCATGGCTGAAAAGCCTGGGCCTATACAATCAGCGGTCGCACCAAAAGCATTTGCCGCGCGAAGTGTTTCAACTGAGCGATGCGCAAATCGGACTCTTGCTCAAGCATTTGTGGGCCACGGATGGTTGTATTCACGTACGCCCCACGGGCCAACGCGGCTCCCAGAGTGTCTATTTTTGCAGCTGCAGCGAACAGCTCGTTCAAGATGTGGCCGCGCTCCTGCTGCGGCTGGGCATCGTTGGGCGAATTCATCAAGTTAGGCAACAGAACGGCAGACCACTTTGGTCGGTGAATATCAGCGGTTCCGAACAACAGGGGTTGTTTCTCGCAAGGGTCGGCGCGTTTGGTCCGCGCGATGCGCCAGCGAAGGCCTTGGCCGCGAAACTTGCAGCTACGCCTCGCAATCCAAATGTGGACACTCTGCCTCAGGAATTGTATGCGCAGATTAAATCGTCGATGAATGCACAGGGATTGAGCGGGCGTCAAATGGGCGCAATGCGGGGCACAACTTACTCGAGCACAAATTTTCAAAAGTCACCTTCACGTGCGACGTTTAATTCGTATGTCGATTTGCTCGATGACGACGCGCTGAAAATTTGGTCGAGTTCCGATCTCTTCTGGGACCGCGTTGTCGCCACAGGGCTCGAAGGCGAAGAAGAAGTTTTCGACATGACCGTTCCCGGACCCGCGAGTTGGCTGGCCGACGGCATTGTCAGTCACAATAGCGGCGCGATAGAACAGGATAGTGACCTCATTCTTTTGATTTATCGAGAAGAGGTGTACGACAAGAATACCACGCGCAAAGGCATCGC
>DATLVV010000559.1:0-2127 GCA_035577165.1 Steroidobacteraceae bacterium
AGTGCATTGGCGACGGCCACTGGTTCGTCGAACGCGCCGTCAAGTACGCGAACGAGCGCGTCGTGTTCGAGCGGCCGATCGGCCGCAACCAAGGCGTGCAATTTCCAATTGCGGAAAGCTTCGCGGAGGTCGAGGCGGCAAGCCTGATGCGCTTCAAGGCTTGCGAACTATTCGACGCCGGATTGCCCTGCGGCACCGAGTCCAATATGGCGAAGTTGTTGGCCGCGAAGGCATCCTGGGAGGCTGCCAACGTGTGCCTTCAGACGCATGGCGGCTTCGGTTTCGCCGCCGACTACGATGTCGAGCGGAAATTTCGCGAAACCCGGCTGTACCAGGTCGCGCCCATTTCCACGAACATGATTTTGTCCTACATCGCCGAACACGTGCTCGGCTTGCCGAGATCGTATTGATGGGCGGATCCCTCGAGGGCTGCTTGGTGCTCTCCCTGGAACAAGCCGTGGCGGCGCCGTACTGTGCCGCGCGACTGGCCGATGCCGGCGCCCGGGTGATCAAAGTCGAGCGGCGCGAAGGCGATTTCGCGCGTTTCTACGATCGCGCCGTCGGCGAGCTATCCAGTTATTTCGTGTGGCTCAATCGCGGCAAAGAGAGCCTGGTGGCGGATATCAAGACCGCCGCGGATCAGCGTCTGCTGCACAGCATCCTCAAACGCGCGGATGTGTTCATCCAGAATCTGGCGCCCGGCGCGGCCGCGCGGGCGGGATTCGGATCCGACGAACTGGCAAAGCGATACCCCACGCTGATTACCGTGGACATCACGGGATACGGCGCGACGGCGCAGTATGCCGACATGAAAGCCTATGATCTCTTGATTCAGGCGGAGAGCGGACTCGCCGCCATCTCCGGGCATCCGGCCGGTCCCGGCCGGGTGGGCGTCTCCGTCTGCGACATCGCCTGCGGGATGTCGGCGTATGCCGCGGTGTTGGAGGCGCTTCTCGAACGGCAGCGCACCGGACGAGGCCAACAGTTGAAGGCTAGCCTGTTCGATTCAGTGGCCGACTGGATGAACGTGCCCTTGCTGCAATATCGCGCCACCGGTTCGTCGCCGCAAAGAGTGGGACTCGCGCATCCGACCATCTGTCCGTATGGCGCATTCCTGACTGCGGATGGAACGACGCTGCTGATCGCGGTACAAAACGAGCGTGAGTGGGCACAGTTCTGCGCGCATGTCATGGACGAGCCGGACCTGGCCTGGAAAGAGGGTTTCGACTCGAATGTTTCGCGTGTCGCCAATCGTGCGCGGGTCGACGGCCGGATTGCGGAGAGGCTGGCCGGCCTATCCCGAGAACAGGCCTCGGCGCGGCTTCGCGCCGGCGGCACGGCTTACGGGTGCGTGAACGATATCGAGAGTTTTGCCCGACATCCCGCCTTGCGGACGGTGGAGATCGCAACGCCGCAGGGACCGGCCATGCTGGCGGCGCCGCCGGTGCTGAGCAGTACGGCCGCGCGGCCTTTGGGACCGGTGCCGGCCCTCGGCCAGCACTCCGCGACGATTCGAACGGAGTTCGGTCAATCTCGGCACGGGGAATCAAATTGACCTACGCCGACTACGTCGGCAAATCCGAGCGGCGCGAGGCCGTCGTGCGGGCAGAGGCCATCGAGCGGCTGGCGGCAACGCTGCAATGTCCGGTCCCGGCTGATGGCGCGTTGCCGCCGCTGTGGCACTGGATGCTGTTTCAAGACTGGAAGACCCCGCCGGAACTCGGCAAGGATGGGCATCCGGTGCGCGGCGGTTTCTTGCCGCCGGTGGATCTGCCGCGGCGAGTCTGGGGCGGCAGCCGGATTGTCTTCCATGCAAAGCTATACGCCGGCGATACCGCGACGCGCCTCAGCACGGTGGGAAGCGTCGAAGAACGCGCGGGGTCGACTGGCCGATTGGTGTTGGTGACGATCAAACACAGCATCTCCGCGGTTTCGGGCCTGGTTATTTCCGAAGAACAAGACCTCGTCTACTGCGAGGCGATCAAGACGCAGAGTCCATGCAAACGCGAGGCGCCGGCGCCCCCCGCGCCCGCGCCGGCGGAGGTGACGACAGAGACTGTGGTGCCCGATTCGACGCTGTTGTTTCGCTTCTCGGCGCTTACCGGCAATGCGCATCGCATCCACTAC
>DATLVV010000560.1:0-3661 GCA_035577165.1 Steroidobacteraceae bacterium
GTTCAAGCCCGGACGGCTCACCCAGGAATTCGTGGCCGGCCGGCGCGCCTCCTACCTGCCGCCGTTTCGCCTGTACCTGGTGTTGAGCATCCTGTTCTTCCTCGCGGCCTCGTTCTCCAACACGCAGGTCAAGTTCGTGCAATTCGACACCGCGACGAAGGTCGTGCAATTCGACACCGCGACGGTAACGTCGCAGCCGGAATGCGACAAATTGAATAGCACGGCGTTCGCCGTCAATCTGTTCGGGCGCGACTGGGCCCCCCGAATCAAGCATGCCTGCAATGAAATCGCACGCGACAATGGTGCGAACCTTTTCCATGTGGCGGTCGGCACCGCGCCGAAGGCCATGTTCCTCTTTCTGCCGCTGGTCGCGTTCCTGCACATGCTGCTGTACTGGCGGCCGCGGCACAAATATGCGGAACACCTGCTGTTTTTCCTGCACGTGCATGCATTTTTCTTTTCGGTGATGACTTTGGTGGTGTTGGTGGCGGAGGCCGCCGAGGTGTGGCCGGCCTTGAGTTCCATCGCGAGCCTGATCGGGCTTTTGCTATGGTCCTTACCGGTCTACACCATCTTCGCCATGCGGCGGGTGTTCGACGGAAGCTGGACCCGCACGCTGGTCAAGGCATCGGCACTTTTCGTGGCGTATATGGTCGTATTGGCCATCACTCTGGCGGGGGTATTCGTGTATGCCGTGCTGCAGATGTAAGATGCGGTGGTCGTCCCAATCTTGAGGAGAAGGGTATGAACCGTGTATTTCTCGTGTTGGGCATCACTCTGTTGGCGGCGCTCGCCGCGGCGCAGGAACGCACCGCGCCGGCCGCGAATGCCGAGGTGTACTTCATTTCGCCAAGCGACGGCGCCGTGGTACAGGGACCCGTCACCGTGCGGTTTGGACTCAAAGGAATGGGCATCGCGCCGGCGGGGGTCAAATTCGACAACACCGGACACCATCATCTGCTGGTGGATACGGAGTTCAGCGAACTGAAGCTCGATGCGCCGCTGCCGGCCACCGACAAGATCCTGCATTTCGGCAAGGGTCAAACCGAGACCACGCTGACATTGAGCCCCGGCAAGCACACGCTGGAAATCGTGTTGGCGGACTATCTGCACAACTCCTTCGATCCGCCGCTGCACTCGAAGAAAATCACCATCACCGTGAAATGACATGCGGGCGATACTGCACATCGACATGGACGCCTTCTATGCGTCCGTGGAAGAACAGGATCGCCCGGAGCTCAAAGGCAAGCCCTTGATCGTCGGCGGCACGAGCGGCCGGGGGGTGGTGGCGGCGGCCAGCTATGCGGTGCGCCGCTTCGGCGTCCGCTCCGCCATGCCCATGCGCGAGGCATTGCGCCGCTGCCCGCAGGCCGTCTGCGTGGCGCCGCGAATGGCGCGCTACAAACAGGTGTCGGAACAGGTCTTTGCGATTTTTCATCAATTTACGCCGCTGGTCGAAGGCCTGTCGCTGGACGAGGCGTTTCTCGATGTCACCTCGAGTCAACAGCTGCTGGGGAGCGCGGAATCGATGGGGCGCGAAATCCGCGGCCGCATTCAACTCCAAACGGGCCTCACGGCATCGGTGGGGATTGCGCCGAACAAGCTGCTGGCCAAGATCGCCTCCGACCTGAACAAGCCCGACGGCATGTGCCGCCTGGACCCGGACCATGCCCGCGAGATCATCGACGGCCTGCCGGTCGAGAAATTGTTCGGCATCGGGCCGCGCACCCTGCCTGCCGTGCATGCCGCGGGAATTCGCAGTTTCGGCGATTTACGGAGAGCCGGCGACGAGGTGTTGCGGCGGGTTTTCGGCAAGCATGGCGAGGCCATGCGGGCGCGCGCCGCGGGCCTCGATGATCGGCCCGTCGAGCCGAATCGCGCCGAAAAATCCATCAGCGCAGAGGAGACCTATGCGGCCGACATCCGCGGCAGCGCGCTGCTCGGCGTCGAAATACTGCGCCTGGCCGATCGCGCGGCCTCGCGATTGCGGGCGCAGGGTCTCGCCGCCGGCAGGGTGAGCGTCAAGATCCGCCGCGGCGATTTCACGACCTTCACCCGCCAACGAGCCCTGGGCTGCGCCACCCAGGACACGGCCGTGGTGTCGGCCGTGGCCCAGAATCTTCTCGGGGAGTGGTTGGCTGATCAACCCAATGCCCCGATCCGGCTTTTGGGGGTCGGCGTGGGCGGCCTCAATACCCTGCAGCAGGGGGACTTGTTCGCCGGCGGAGCCGCTCCAGGCTCCCGGCTGGACGCGGCCATCGACGGCATCCGCGACCGCTTCGGCCGAAGCATGCTGACCCGCGCCAGTCTATTGCCGCGAGGCGCGGGCACCGACGGGCACGGCTGACCATGTACCTCAGTTTCTTCGGCCTCAACGAAAAGCCCTTCGCGATCACCCCTGATCCGCGTTATCTCTACCTGAGCGAGCGCCACGCCGAGGCTCTGGCGCATTTGCTCTATGGCATCAACGAATCGGGCGGATTCATTCAGTTGACGGGGGAGGTCGGCACCGGCAAAACCACCGTGGTCCGCACGTTGTTGTCGCGAGTCCCGCATCATGCGGATGTCGCAGTGATCCTGAATCCACGGGTGACTCCGGTGGAGTTCTTGCTCACGATCTGCGAGGAACTGGGACTCCCCATCGCCGACGCCGATCGCAGCAGCGTCAAGCAGATGGTCGATGCATTGAACAGGCGGCTCCTGACCGCCCATGCGGAGGGGAGGCGGATCATCGTGATCGTGGACGAGGCTCAAAACCTGTCCGCGGATGTCCTGGAGCAAGTCCGGTTGCTCACCAATCTTGAGACTCCGACGCAGAAGCTCCTGCAAATCATTCTGATCGGACAACCGGAGCTGCGCGAATTGCTGGACCGCACCGAGCTGCGTCAGCTGGCGCAACGGATCACCGGCCGCTACCATTTGGAGCCTCTGTCGAGCGAGGAAACCAAGGGTTATGTACGCCACCGGCTGCGGGTGGCCGGCACCACCGGCGATATATTTACCGCTGCGGCGCTGGCCGAGGTTTTCCGCCTGTCGCGGGGAATCCCGCGGGTGATCAATGTGACCTGCGACCGCGCGCTGCTGGGCGCCTATACCCAGGAAACGGGCAGGGTCGGCGCCGCTCTGGTGCGACGCGCCGCCGGTGAAGTCTATGGTCGGCGTTTCCTGCCCCTATGGCTGGGCTGGCTGGCCGCGGCTGCAGGGCTGGTGCTTGTCGTCGGCGTCCTGCTGGGCGGCTGGCAACTGTGGCAGCGGCAAATTGCACCCTTGCACGCTGCCAAGAAGCCGGCGCAGGCCGCCCAACCGGCGGCACCGGCCTCTGCCAAGCCGCCGCCTTCCATGTCGCTGCGCGGACCTGCGGCACCGGCCGTGTCCATCAACGCCTTGCTCGCCGCCAACAGCGCCAACACCGGCGACGCGGCAGCTTTCCGCCGCCTGCTGTCGCTGTGGGGAACGGCCATGGCCGACGATAAGAATCCCTGTGGGCAGGCGGCCAAGGCGGGATTGTCCTGTCTGGATCAGCACGGCTCTTGGGCGCAGGTCAGAGCCTTGAACCGCCCCGCCATCCTGACGCTGACCGACGACCATGGCCAAAGGCACCGCGTCGTGCTGTCGGCGCTCGACGATCAAGTCGCCACGTTGAATTTGGGCGAACACGACC
>DATLVV010000561.1:0-2859 GCA_035577165.1 Steroidobacteraceae bacterium
GATTATTTTGCCGCTCACCGCATCGCCGGCACCGAATAGTTCTCGGTGCCGGCGATGCGGTGAGCGGCAAAATAATCTTCCTGCAGGTGCTGGTGATATTCGCGGCGCGCCGCCTCGAATTGTTCGGCGCTGACCTTGGAAAAATCCAGTTTGACCTTATGGCCGAGAGTCACCATCGCGTTCTTGTGCAGCTTGTTCAAAGTCCGCAGCGCCTGCGCATTCACTCCGGACCAGTCGGCATAGTGTCCCAGCGTTTCCGCGGCCTGCACGATCACCGTGTCGCCCGCGCCGACGCCGTAATCGGTGGTGTCCGGATTCCCGGACGGCGCGGCCGCCGGCAATAGCGCCTCGCCTTCGGTCTGACGCTCCGACACCGGTTCTTTCGGGGCGCGCACGCTCTTGGCGGCCGGCGGCGGCACGGAATCTGCCGGCAGTTCAGGCAGCCCTGGGGCCGCCGTAGCCACTGCTGCCGGCGGCGCGGCCGCCGGCACGGCGCCGGCAGCCTCCGCGCGCGATGCCGGCTGAGGAATGCGCACGGTCTCGCCGCGGGTGGCCGTGTGATCGGCGCTCCAGCCGTTTGCCGCCAGCAACCGGCTCAAGCTGACGCCGCTGGCCGCGGCAATCGTGGCCGCAGTCTCGCCGCGCCGGACTTTATGGGTGCCGTCATTGCGTTGGGCGACGTAGCGCTGTGTCGGCGGCAGGCGCTCCCACGCCGCAGTGATCTCGGCGTGCGGCGGATTTCCCGGCAGCCGCAATTCGTAGCCGCGCGGCACGAACCGGCTGCCGTTCCAGATCGGCGGGCGCAGCGCCGGGTTCAGCACGCGCAGCGCGCCCAGATCGACCTTGAATGCCCTGGCCAACGCCTCCACCGGAATATAGTCCGGCAATTCCACCGGCGTGCTGTCGGTATCCGGCAGACGCGTGATCGGGCCGAAATATTTGTCGGCATTCCGGTCCACTTCGAGCGCTGCCAGGAACGCGACGTAAAAATTGCGCGATGCGAAGCCAAAGGTTGCGCCTTGGTAGCGTTTGACGATCACGGCGATATCGCTGCTGCCCAATTCGTCCTGGGCTCGCCGCAGGCCGCCGGGTCCGTGGTTGTACGCCGTCACGGCCAGCGGCCAGGTGCCGAGCAGGCGGTAGTTGTACAACATCAAATTGGCCGCGGCTTCGGTCGCGCTGTAGGGATCCAGCCGCTCGTCGACCACCTTGTCGACGCGCATGAAGCGTTTGGCGGTCGAGGGCATGAATTGCCACAGACCCGCCGCACCGACCTTGGAGTAGGCCGCAAGATTGAAGGAAGATTCGACGTGGGGAAGTGCGGCGATTTCCGCCGGCACGCCGTGTTGGGTCAAGGTGCGCGCAATCTCCTTCTCCCACACGGCCGCCCGGATCAACCCTTCATGAAATCGATCCGCTTGGCCCAGCTGGAATCGAATCCGGTCGATGGCATCGCGGAAATCCCGCGGCGTGGCATTCGGACCGAAGGCATGCAGAATGCGCTGCTCATGCGCGGTGAGATCGTCGGTCGCGCCCGCCGCAAACCGCTTCAACAGGACGGCGTAGCGCGCCTTGGCTTCGGCGACCCGCCTCTCGCGTTGCGCCGGGGCCGTGGCGGCGTCGAAGCGCAAGACCTCGTATACCAGTCCGAGGTTCCAGTCGTCGTGCAGCAGTCCCTGGTCGGTGGTGACCTCGGTGTAGACGCGAATCCAGAAACGCACGTCCTTCTCGAGTTCCTCAGGGGGAGTGAAGGGATCGGGCGTCTGCGCGCGCGCCGCGTTGCCATGAACGAAGAGCAGCGCAAGCAGTAGCGCCGCCATCTTCAGCGCGCGAGTCAGCCGCATGAGCGGGGAAGTCCGGGCGCGGCGGCCGGGGCCGAGGGGCTATACTCGCCGGGATGCTGGATATTCGGGTCTTGCTCTTCGATATGGGCGGCGTGCTGGTGGAGCTCCGCGGCGTCGAGGTCATGCTGGAGTGGCTGGACAACACGCTGACCGCCGATGAACTCTGGCACAAATGGCTGCGCTCCGAGCCGGTGCGGAAATTTGAGACCGGAAGGATCGGCGCCGAGGAGTTTGCGGCGGGCGTGACCTCGGAGTTCGGTCTCAATGTCGAGCCGCGGCAATTCCTGCAGGCGTTTGCCGGCTGGCCGGCCGGGCCTTATCCGGGTGCATTGGCAATGCTGGCGCGAATCCCGAGTTCTTATCGGCGCGCGGTGCTGTCGAACAGCAACGCTTTGCACTGGCCGCGCGTGCGCGACGACATGGGATTCGGCCCGGCATTCGACAGCCACTTCGTGTCGCATCTCACCGGCCGGATCAAACCGGATGCGGATGCGTTCGAGCATGTGCTGGACTCGCTCGGTTGCCGCCCGGCGCAGGTGCTGTTTCTCGATGACAATTTGCTCAACGTCGAAGCGTCTCAAGGCCTCGGCATGAATGCGGTCCGCGTGCGCGGCGCAGGTGAGGCTGAACGTGTGCTCACCGGCCTCGGCATCATCGAGAACCGCACCTAACGGCGTACACCTACCCGCATTTCGAGTCGCCGCAATTCAGGCAGGTATTGCAGCCGTCCATCATGACGACTGCGGCGGTGCTGCATTTCGCGCACAATTGCGCGCCTTCGGGGAAGTGCGACTTTGAAAACGCGTCGGTTTGCTTGGTGCGCGCCTCGAATTCCGCGCGCTTCTCCTGCACCAGCTTGCGCTGATGGGCGTCGAGCTCAGGCTTCTTCAGCAAGCCGATCGACTGCAGATGACGCTCGATCACATAACCCAGTTCGGCGATGGTCGAGGGCATGAATTTGCCTCCCGGCTGCCAGTAGCCGCCCTTCGGATCGAACACCGCCTTCAGCTCGTCG
>DATLVV010000562.1:0-4328 GCA_035577165.1 Steroidobacteraceae bacterium
GGCAAGGCTGCCGACGAGCTGCTTGAGAAGCTAAGTCCGAAAAAGACCCCCTGATTTACGGTATTGACTTCGGATGCGGGCGCCCGACAACGGGCGCCCAGTGCGTCGGGTAGATTTGCCCCCCGTCGATGCACGTCTCGAAAAAACCGCGCCCTGACCACCTGGCCCGGTCCGCCTCGCCGTCCGGTAGATTAGACGGCCACACGATCACCGGCTCGTATTCTTTGCCCTCGATAAAAGGCGTCTCGCCCAGCACGATCCGCCGGAACCGCTGCACTAGCTCGAATGTATCGGGTTCTCGAATTGATTGGGCATCGGGTGGGATTGGCATGTCCAGGGGAACCTCCCGTGTTCGTGCCGGCTGACGCTCACGGCGCCGATTTGCTTAGAAAATGTGCGCTTAACGTGCGGCAAACTGACACAAGCCTGACATATGTTTTTCGTCGAACGCAATCCGCCTAATCCCCGATCCGCAGATTTTTTTCTGTTGTCAGTCATCCCGGGCGAGGGGTAGCGTTGCCCGTAGAAAACTGCGGGTCGATAAAAGTGCGGGAGACAGTCGATGAGCGACCATCAACCGTCGGACGGGGAAATTGAGATGGTCCGCCAGATTTACCGCGTTGCCGAGACGCTGCCGATCGACACGTCCCTGATGATCCTGGTTGCCGCGCTGGTGCTGCTCATCCGCGGCTCGGGCCGGTCCACGTTTCTGTGGGACATGGTATTGGCTGGGATCGAGGAACAGCGCCAGATCACGGCGGAGGGAACGGCGACCCATGAAGCGCCGCGGCGGATGCAATGATCAACGACATCGCGGCACTGGTCTTGATGGCGTTCGTGGTCGTGATGTTTTCGATGCTTTTGCTGCTGATTGCGGAGTGAAGAAGGGGAGAGAGAACGGTGACGGAAAGGCGACTGGAAAAGGCAAAGCTGTTACGCGAACAGGCAAGGCTGGCTAGAGAGAGTGCGCGCGTTCCGACTGCCGGCGGTCACGGTGAAAACTGGTTGTTGTTGAAGCTCGCCGAGCGGCTGGAGCGCGAGGCTGACGCGCTGACACAACCGAATACATCCGTGCAAGCGGATAACTAAACTGAACGTGCGCCCGGCATCGTCTCCCATGGGCTGGGCGTGCCAGAGGCGGGTCGCCTTCGACCCCCAGTCCCCCACAGGCGGGCGGCCCGCCTCGACTTTTTAGGCGTGGAATGGCAGGCGGGGCTGGGCGTGGTGCGGCGTGGTCCGGCGCGGCTTGGCGTGGCATCGCTGTGCAGGCGTGGCACGGATGGGTAGGCGCGGCCTGGTCGGGTCAGGCAGGGCAAGGCAGGCGGGGAGTGGCCAGGCATGGTTTGGCTTGCCCAGGCTTGGCAAGGCAGGCGTGGCACGGGATGGATAGGCGCGGCCAGGAGCGGCAGGCTAGGCAAGGCCGGGTAGGGCCGGGCGCGGCGGGGGACGGCAGGCGCGGACAGGCAAGGAGGGCAGGACTTGGTTTGGCCTGGATCGGCCGGGCCGGCGCGGCTGGGATGGGCGCGCCTCGGTTCGGAATGGAACGGAAGGCAAGGCAGGCGCGGCGGGGCCAGGGCACGGATCGGCACGGCAGGCGTAGTTTACAAGTACATTCCCTAAACTAACTTGAACTGGAGAAATGGAATGCCTTTGGACAACAGTAGCGAACCCGTAACAAAGATCTTGATCACGCCTCCAAAATTTGAGCGAGCGGTGATCAAAGTTATCGGGACTGCGCCTTATGTTCAAAATAAATTCAGCGCCAAAGCGCGTCACAAGATCGAGGCCACACAACGCGAAGGTTCGCGTTCAAGAAAGGGCTCGCAAAAAGAAGCGCGCGATTTCGATGATGATTGGAAAAACGCGATGCACGTTTCAGTTGATGGCTGGGCGGGTATTCCGGCACCGGCTTTTCGCAATGCGATGATCGATGCGTGTCGAATGGCCGGGTTTCAAATGACCCGCGCGAAGATGTCCATCTTTGTCGAAGCGGACGGCGTTGATGCCGACAGCAATGAGCCGTTGCTGCGCCTAGAAGGGACGCTGGCCGATCCGGCAATCCTGCCAGTGCGAAACGAAAGCGGCGTTATCGATCTGCGCTGCCGTCCGACTTGGCTCGAGTGGAGCACTAACGTCCGCCTGCGTTGGGACGCAGATCAATTTTCGGCTAGCGACGTGATGAACCTGCTGGCGCGCGCCGGGGTCCAGTGTGGCATCGGCGAGGGGCGCCCGTTTTCAAAAAACTCCAACGGTATGGGTTGGGGAACATGGGAGATTGCGCAATGACGGTAGAAGACGAGCTGGTCGCTTTGCGAAATGAAGATGGGATGATCAACCCCAGGACGGCGCTTCAATGGGCGCGCGACAATCGGGACAGCCAATTGGCCGCCCGGATCGAATGGGATGATGGCCGGGCTGCCGAAGAATTCAGGCTTGGTCAAGTGAGGCGGCTGATCGCGGTTTACGTCCGCACCGAAGACGGCAACCGCGGGACGATCAGCTTGATTCAAGATCGCCGTCGCGACGGTGGCTATCGCGAGGTCGAGACGGTGCTCTCGAGCGCCGAGATGCGTGCCATTGCACTGCGCGAGGCGCTGCGCGAATTGCGGCGTTTCGAACAGCGATATCGGCACCTACAAGAGCTGAGCAGCATCTTTTCGGCCGCTGCTGCAGTAACTCTGCCCGGCGATACGGCGGCGGCAGCTTAAACGATCGGGCATGGCAAGGCAGGCTCGGTGCGGCCGGGCGCGGAGGGGCGCGGATGGGCGTGGCCTGGCCAGGCAGGCGCGGCGAGGTCAGGCTGGGCAGGCCAAGGCGAGGCAGGCAGGGCAAGGCAAGGTTCGGCGGGGAGCGGCCGGGCGCGGCGTGGTAAGGCGCGGCAGGCGGGGCATCGCGGGGCCAGGACCGACAGGGCGAGGCAGGGTTGGGCACGGCAGGCGTGGCGGGGCTTGTCCAGGCAAGGGCAGGCCAGGCCCGGCACGGCAGGCGAGGCATGGCGTGGTGAGCCGGGGCAGGGCTGGGCATGGCAGGCAGGCGAGGCACGGATTGACGAGGCGAGGTTTGGCGTGGCGCGGCAGGCTCGGCTCGGTGCGGCTAGGCCAGGCAAGGCAGGGTGCGGCAGGCATGGCACGGTTTGGGGCGGTTCGGTCAGGCCGGGCACGGCTAGGCAGGGCAGGCGAGGCTGGGCCAGGCGCGGCGGAGACCGGCTAGGCAGGGCAGGGTTCGGCCCGGTGCGGCAGGCATGTTTCGGAACAACAATGAGGATGCAGCTTGATGGCACGCCCCCCGCCGCTGCCGTTGCAGAAGAACATCGCCGCTGCGGTGCGCGGCGTGCGGCAGGGCGGTGCGGAGGTCGCGCGCATCCGCGTCAATCAGGCGACCGGCGACATCCTGATCGAGACGACGCTATCGCCGGCCTTGCCGCCGGAACCCGCCGAGGGCGAGTGGGACGAGTTCGCCCGCGCCGCCGCGGAGAAGATGCGCAAGGTGTGAGCGCCGGAAGAAAATCGACACGGTGTGTATTTTCCCTCTTGCAATCTCTACACCCTGTAGATATATTCCGTCCTGTCAATAGCGACAGGAAACCAGAGAGATGAGCACCTATGAAGTCCGCGGCGAATGCGGCACCTCAGAACAGTTCGAAGCGGCCAGCGACAAGGAGGCGCGCGACTGGGCGCTGTCTTGGATGTCGGATGCCGAATTCGACCTGTCGACCGGCCCCGTCCACTACCACGGTTGGCTGTGCAAGGCCGTCGCAAACAAGGACGGTGACAAATACTGGGAGAACCTCGAGCGCCTAACCTACACCTTTGACGTCGTCGAACCCGACTGCACCGCCGGCAAAGAACACGATTGGCGGACGCCCCATTCGGTTGTCGGCGGTGTCCGTGAGAATCCCGGCGTCGAGGGACACGGCGGCGGCGTGATCATTCGTGACGTTTGCTCACATTGCGGCATGTACCGCATCACCGATACCTGGGCGCAAGACCCGCAAACCGGCGAGCAGGGTTTGGAAGAGACAACCTACGAGGATGCCGACGATGCCTCGCTTGCCTGGATAGCCGCCCGAGAGGCCAAAGCCGAGGAGGAGTAACCTAGGGTGAGCGACGCGCAGCCCTGGTAGCCCCTCTTTCCCCCGCACATTCAAAGGAATATCCAAAATGAAAACGACCCGGTGGCGTTTCGCCATCTTCGCGGCGGTGTTCATGCTCGCCGCCAACTTCACGATCACCTGCCCGATCCCCTTCGAGTGCGACACCGCGGTCGGCGTCGCGGCGGCGAGGGCGGCATGACCGGCGACGAGCTTCGCGACGCGCTGGCGACGCTCG
>DATLVV010000563.1:0-6967 GCA_035577165.1 Steroidobacteraceae bacterium
GGTCGCGCTCCAGATTGATTTCCGTGCCCGTGATGCCGCCGCCACCGTCGACACGGACATCGGTGCGGGTGTTGACGATGAACGTGCCGATCCCCAGCGACAGCGTGTCCGTCAGCGGACTACCGGCCTCCGCGAGAGAAACACCGGGCGCGGCCGCCAGCAGCAGTGCCAACGCGGCGGTTCGTGCGAGCGCAACTTTCATGCCTGCAATGGAGCGCCCCGTCCAGCGCGTAATCCATGAGACCTTGGTGCCATTGTCCCTCGGTTGCACTGCGGTATGAGCGTGTGCGAGGACGCTGCCTCCGTCGCTCAGCTCAGCGGCCCGGCGCCCAGGGTCATGTCGAGGATTGCAAATATTCCGACGACGAGCAGCAACACCGCCACGGACAGTGTGAGCGACAACGGAAACTGGCTTTCGGCGTGGATCAGTCCCGCCTGCTTCAACATGGCGCGCTCACGCCGCAATCCGACCATGAACACAATGTGATATCCAATGCCGACCACCAGCATCCCGATCCCCAAGCACACCAACATCTCGCCGAAATTGCGAGGCGAGCTGCTGCTCTTGAGCACTCCGCTGTCGTGCAGCTTTTGGAAAACCTGGAAGATCGTGAAACCGAACCCGATCAGGGACAGCGAGGTGCGGATCACGGACATCAGCGTGCGGTCCGCGCTCATTCGCGTGCGCTGGAATGACATGCCGGTGCGGCGCGAGGACAGCTCTACCGATATCTGATCCGAATTGGAATTGGCATCCACTCGCATGACCGACCTCCAAGTGCAGCAGCCTCACTGTCTAGCGCTCGCCTGCTCGCCGGGGTGCTGCAGAGCGCGCGTGTCCGCCAATTCACGATCCAGAAAGAAGCTCAAGAAGGTGCGTATCACGGCAATGATGGCGAGACGCGCCAGTTCGTCCCACGTCGGCTCGAACGAGGTGTTGATCAGGTCCGCGGCCAGCTGGAATGTGAGGCCGGCCACGAGCCAACGCGCAAACATCAACCAGACGTGACGGCGGTCTTGGTTCGTGGCCCCCGCACGGAGCAGGACACGCAGGATACCGACCACCGCCTCGATGGCCCCACCTGCAATGATGACGATCGCAATCACCTCGATGCCAAGAGCAACGTAATGGGCAATATGGTGCAGCATTTCTTCCACGGGCGGTCATCGACGCGCAGGCGCGTGAGATATGCAGCGAAAACCTAGGTGGCAGGTCGATGTATCGATGGCTTGCGGCATTCGAGCCGCCGGACGGTAGCGCCGGCAATAGTTCGGCGCGCATAGAAATGAGCCGCCCTTCATGACTTTGCGCGGGATCTGCACACCGGGGCTGCAGGGATCGTAGCTATTCTCACGCACGCCGCCGCGGGGGTTGTCGAGCGTGCAACATGTTTTTTGGATCTTGCGGTGATCCTGGAACCAATCAGTAGTCCACTCCCAGACATTCCCGGTCATTTCGTACAAACCATAGCCGTTGGGCGGAAAAGCCCCCACCGGCGCGGTCCACTCAAAGCCGTCTTCGGCCAGGTTCTGCCACGGGAACTCGCCCTGCCAATTGTTCGTCATCGACTTGCCGCCGGGCGTCATCTCGTCGCCCCACGAAAATTCCGCGCCATCCAGGCCGCCGCGGGCGGCGAATTCCCATTCCGCTTCGGTCGGTAGCGATTTGTCGGCCCAATTCGCATAGGCCTGGGCGTCGGCGAATGCGATGTGAACCACCGGATGATCCCACAATCCTTGCAACGAGCTCTCCGGTCCGCGTGGATGCCGCCAGTCGGCGCCGGCGGTGTACGTCCACCAGTTGTAGTGATTGGTCAAATCGACCGGGCCGGCCGCTTTCTTGAACATCACCGACGACGGTGCGAGCAGTTCCGGCTTGGCCCCGGGATAATCATCGGGATTCGCCGGACGTTCGGCCAGGGTGACGTGGCCGGTTGCATCGACGAAGCGCTTGAATGCCGCGTTGGTCACTGCGAATCGGTCCATCCAGAATCCATTCACGCGCACGCTGTGCGCTGGCGCCTCTTCCGGATAGTGAGAATCCGAACCCATGCGAAAATTCCCTCCTGGAATCCGCACCATATCGTTCAGAACATCGATGTCTGCACTGGCGTTCACACTTACCTCTCGCACGGTAAACCCGCCTCCGCGGTAATGTGGAGCGAGCATCCACCGGGCTGCAAGGGCTCGACATTGGACCAAGGTCCAACTCAACGCGGCGCACCACACCGCGCCAGCGCGCTCATTCAGCCCATGGGCCCGCACCATCCGGGGAGAAAGTCCGCGTCGCCGCTCTTGGCGAGCTTCAGCGCTCGCACCAGCGCTGCGGCAAAGTCATTTTCGAGCAGCTTGCGCTTGAGCCGGCGGCGCAGGAAGTCCGCCCACAGAAATTCGCTGAACGGGGTCGTATCCTTGGCAAAGCCGCCGCTTCGGCGCAGTTCGCCCGCCAGACTGCGAAACGGGTCATCCACAAGCCCGGAGATCCTCTTCGGCAAGTCCTGGTACGGGCGTCGCCGGCCTTGGTCGTCGAAGGGATGCAGCCAGCCGCGGTTGTCGAGAAAGACCCAGAAGGCATCGCGCGGCAGCCGCCGCAGATCGGCCACCACCGTCGTGGCAATCTCCTTGACCCCCTCTTGGTGCAGCGCCAGGGTCAGGTGATGGTGATCGATGACGTAGAACTCGTCCTTCGGACCCCAGACTACGGGAATCAGGTGCCTGCCGAGGAAATCCCCCTTTTTTCGATCGGGATGATTGCGCCAACTCCTGCGCTTGGCCTTCACTTCGCGCATTCCCACGGTGATCTGCGTCGGCCGCAGGGCCGTGATGGGTACAGGATGAATGCGGGGCTCTCTGGATAGAATCGTCACCGGTTGCTCCTTGTCTGATTCGCCAGCCTCGCCTCGCCTAATATTCGAACTGATACGACAGACCCAGGCTGCTGCCCGGATCGTTCTCAGGCGTGGTCCCCTGCGCCGAGGCGGTGCCGTTTCCCAGTCTGACCTGCAACTTCAAGTGCTTGCTCAGATCCACGTCGGTTTCCAATTGACTGGTGCCCAGTGTGGTCTGCCTGGCTTCCACGTAGACACGCTTGGAAACATAGCGTCCAGCCTCGATGGTCGCGCCGGTATTCTCGGTGCCATTGGCGGAGGTCCCCGTGGTCGCACCGACCGTCAGTCGGTCGAGACCCAGGCTTCTCTGGACCTTGGTGAGCGGATTGAGACTGCCGTCCCCGCCCACGCCCGAAATAGTCGCGAGCGCGGCGCCGATTTGCGCGATCTGCAGCGGCGTCAGTTGCGCAGTGTTCTCGCCGAACAACAATCGAGCCATGATTTCGTCCTGTGGGAGCGGCGGATTGCTGGAAAACTCGAATTTCGGAGCGTCCGCATACCCGGTGATGCGCAGGTAGGAGGTGGCATCTCCCGCAGTCGTCTGCGCAGTGAAATCCAAAGTCGGATCGATCTTGTTCTTGAGGCCTGCGCCGTCAAAGCTGACACGGCCCGGAGGCGTAAAGTTGAGCCGGCTGCTGGCCAGCAAGAAGCTTCCCCGCTGCAAATCGAAGCCGCCGGTCACCACCGGTGCATCCGCCGTTCCCGTGATGTGCACCTCACCCCCAAGTTCGGCGTCAAGGTTACGGCCTTGCAACAGAATCTCTCGCGGAGCCTGCAGTGTCACGTCCAATCCCACCACCAGCCGCTTGCCGGGCGCCGCGGGCGCAGCCTTGCCCTTCCTGCGAACATCGAGCACAGCGACATTGGGCGGCAAGCTGCTGGCCACGCCGATCACCGTGCGATTCAGGTGTACGGTTCCAGCCACATCGAGCCGGGTTTTCGCGGTTCCGCTCACGCGCATATCCGCATTGAAATTCGTGGTGATCAATTTGCTGGCGAGCGGCTGAGCATTCTTGGCGGTCACGTGCAAATCCACGGGCCAGCCGGGTTGCAACACCCCGATGGTTCCCGTCATGGACAGAGTCCCCGGGGGAGCGGACGCCGTCATGCTCTTGATCTGCAGCACACCGTGCTCACCGACAATGTCGGCGCCGATGTTGGTCACGTTGACGCCGCGCCGGTAATCGGTAAACGAGCCCTCCGTCAGTTTCACCGTGCCGTCGATCTGCGGCGTGGTTCTGTTGCCCGCCAGGTGCGCGTCGATGGCGAGCTGGCCGGCCACGTGCTGCCCGCTCCTTTCGAGGAGGGAATTCAGCAACCCAACGTCGAGATTGCCTTTGACAGTGAGGTCCCGGGTACCCTCGATGGCAAGCGGCACCCGACCCGCGACCGTCAATTGCGAAGCGGAGCCGGCACTGAGCCGCGCATCGATGTCTGCGGTGTCTCCCCTCAACTTGGCCGTGGCCCGCGCGTCGAGTTGCGGCAGGTCGAGCGAGTCATCGGTGGCGAACTGAATGCCGCTGGCCGTCACCTCAATTTGACCGGTGGGCGACGCTGCGCTGCCCTGCAGTTGTGCCTCCGCCTCGATCACGCCCCCGGACATCAAGCCGGGGACGAATACATCGACGAGCGGGGCCTCCAATTGACGCAGCGAGGCGTGCAAATCAAGGGTCGGCGAGAGTCTTCCTTGCAGCTGAAAGACCGCATGCTGCGCGCCCAGCTTGAGCGCGTCCACCGCCACCCCATTCGCCAGCGCGAACCGTGCGGGCGCCAGCAATTGCACATCCTGGCCGCGATACTTCGCCACGGCACCGGCCAGGGTGAGTTCACGAGCATCCAGGTTCAGGGTGCCGTCGGCTGACAGGCTTGCCGCCGTGCCGCCCAAATCCGGAACCTCCAGGCTTACTTTCAGTTTCAGAGCATCGACAAACCCATCGCCCGTCGCGCTGGCGCTTCCCACGAATCCCCGCACCGCCAAATCCCGGGCATCGAACTTGAGCTGCGCGCGGCTGCGCCCGCCATCGGCGTGTACTTCGATGCTTCCCGCCAGGCTGCCGGCGATATCGCTGCCGAGAAAATCCCGCAGATCGCTCAATTGATCGATCTTCGCGCGCAGCTGGCCCCGTGTTTGCGCGATCGCGGGGGGCACGGTCATATCTCCTTCGACGTGAGCGCTCTTCCAATCGGCCCGACGAATCAGCGCGCGCAACACCCCCGCCGGGTCGCGCTGCATATCCAGATCGATGTCGAGAGGTGCACCGTCCAATGAACCGTGCGCCGAGACCGTGCCGGTCGGCGCCGAGGGCAGTCCGCGTAGTTTCGCATCGGCGGTGATCACGCCGGTCTGCGTGCCCGCGACCGACACGTCCGAGGTCAACTGCACGGTGGCGGCCAGCGCCGTCGCCGGCCCTTCCAGTAGACCCGAAGCTTTGAGCGTGCCGGCAAGCGTGGGCGACAACGCCGCAAGATTCGACACGGCAAGGCTCCAGGGGAGGCGCACAGTCCATGGATTCGGACTGCGCCTGCCCGCCGCCCGCTGCGAAACGCTGCCGCTGGCCATCAGCGTCACTGCGTTACCTGAGAAATTCAATGCTTCGAGAGCAAGGCCCTGGTCCGCCAGCACGCCGGATGAATGCAGAGTCGCGCGATTGCCCACGACAGTCGACCAGCTCTCGGTGCCGCCGGAGATCGCAGCGTCCGCATCGATCACAAAACCCGTTGCCGCGCCGCCGTTCTGCAATTGCGCTTTGATAAGCGCGCTGCCGCGAACATTTTGCCCGCCCAACGCCGCCCACGGAGCCAGGTCCGGAAGCCGTATTTCCACCGTGGCACTGCGCTTTTCGTCGTGCTGCGCCTGCAGCCCGGCGTGAGCGACGAGTGAAAACAAGCGATGAGTGGCGCTGATATCGAGCGGCCGCGCGGGATCATTCAACTGAATAGTCGCATCAACGTTCAGCGGAGAGGCCGCAAACAGACGCGGCTGCGGCCCGGGAATCTGCAGACCCTCCACCAGCGCCTTGAGGGCCGCCCGGCCGCCGCCTGCGGTCGCGTCGGCGCGGAGCGCTGCCAGCTGTATGCCGCCGGGCAGCTGCAGTTTCGTGACCTCGATATGTCCGTCCGCCGTCGGCGTTTTGAGGTTCCCGTGCCAGCGGCCTTGCACGGCGACCCCGTCCCAAGACACGTCCGGCCGCGGGCTCATCGCGGCCGCCTGGAAATCGAAGTTGAGATCACCCGACAGGTCATTGACATTGATATTGCCGCGGGCACTGCCGTGCAGCGTCCCGGCATCGATCGACAGCTCCAGGCGCTCGGCCGACCGCGGCCCGCTCAAGTTCAGCGTCGCGGCCAGCGCACCCAATCCCGGCAACTGCAGCAGGTTCTCCAAAGGACCGCCGGCCGGCTCATTCAACTTCAACATGGCGTCCATGCGTTTCGAATCGAACTGCAGGTGCAGGACATAGTCGCCTATCCCGCCGACGCGGTGCGCATTCACCTCGATGACCATATCGGTGAGCGTGCGCAGGTGGGCTGCTCCCCGCAGCACCAGCGGCGCCGGCACGACGCTGAGCTGCGGCCCCAGATCGAGCTCGTCGATCGACACGCTCGCGGCGTCGATATGCGGTATGGAAGGTGGACTGGTGGTCGCCGGGGCCGAGCTTTCGGGAATGCGCTCCATGATGACTTTGGCCGCCTGAAGACTATCGACTTGCAAACGCCGCGAGAACAACGCGAGCGGCGTCCAGCGCAGTGTCACGCGATCGGCGGTCAGCCATACTCCGCGGCTGTCGCTGAGCTGCAACTGGTCGAGCGTCAATACGCGGGGCAGCCTTCCGCCCAATCCGGTCAACTTCACATGGCCGCCCGTGAGCCGGGCGGTCATGTTCTCGATCCTGGCGCGGCCCGAATCGCTATTGGCCGCGATGTACAGCGCGCTGCCCACCACGATGATGAGCGCGATCAAGCCGCCGAGACTCCACGCAACGACCTTCAACGCGCGACGCATCAGAACGCCTGCCCCAGTCCGATGTACAACTCGAAATCATCATCGCCGCTGCGCTTCTTGGTGGGCACGGCGACAT
>DATLVV010000564.1:0-3691 GCA_035577165.1 Steroidobacteraceae bacterium
CGCGCGCCCGCCGAGATCGTTCTCGACGCACGCATTGGCGACTTGTTCAACGCGCGCATTGCCGGAAACATCGCCAATGATGATCTGCTCGGCAGTTTGGAGTTCGCCTGCGCCGTGGCCGGCGCCAAGCTGGTCCTGGTCATGGGGCATACCGCATGCGGCGCGATCAAGGGTGCAATTGACAGTGCTCAGCTCGGCAATCTCACCGGCTTGTTAAACAAGATCAAGCCGGCGGTGGACGCTACTCCCTACGAAGGCCAGCGCACCAGCAAGAACTATGAATTTGTCGACGCAGTGGCCAAGACCAACGTACGCCAGACTCTGGCCGCGATACGCCGGCGCAGCGATACGCTCGCGGGCATGGAGAAGGACGGCAAAATCAAGATTGTAGGTTCGATGTACAACCTGGTCGGAGGGCGGGTCGACTTCCTCGCATGACCTAACTACCGTTTGTAAATACCGTCGAAAACGGTCTCCCACGTCGGCTGCCCGGCCTTCTTCGTTTCCCAGTGCTGGCGCACCGAGCCGTCCCGCTGCGGCGTCCAGGTGATTCGGTCGTGTACCGCGCCGCCGGCTTTCGAATTGGAACGCTCGCCCTCGAGGACCATGCTCCCGTCTATCAGGCCCCCCTCGAGCTCGAGCGCTCCGCCCCGGTCGTCCATCCAGCTCTGGTGCCAATGGCGCCGATTGCGGTCGTAGAAGTTGATGCTTCTGCCGCGGCTGCCGTCGACGGAACTCCAAGACTCGAACAGCGCGCAGTGCTTCAGATCCGGCTCGATCGTATTGTGGCCCGCCGGCTGGCCGCCCTCGGTCACGCTCCATGTTCCGATCCAGAAATCGAATTGCCGGTATTCCGCGGCGTCGCAGCTGGGCGGGGGTGCGGTCTTGGCGTCTTCGGCAATTGCACAGCAAGAGCAGACCAGCGCACCGGCCGCAACAAGAAACGCAAATCGGTTCGGGAGGAGTAGCATTTTCCTAGTATGTTCCAGAGCATCATGACAGTCATCAACTACCCCCGTCACTTTGCCTTTCTCCCTTTCGGGGCGCTCGCCGTGTTTGTCGTATTGCGGCTGCACAATGAATCCATTTTTTTGATATCGAACGGATTTCTACATGCCGCGGCCGTCGTATGCGCGTTGCGGGGTGCCGCGAACTGGCTGCGGCGTGCACTGTTTGCCGCGATCGCGCCGATCCTGAGTTTTGCCGCCCTCCGCGTCGTAAGCCTGTTGCCTGCGGCAGCCGCTCAATTCATCGGATTCTGTCTTGCATCCATGATCGGTGCGGCTTCGTATTGGTTCCTGGTCCGGGCCTTCTGGATTCACAGGCTCACGTTCATTTCACTCTTGAGCGCAGTGGGCCTGTGCAGCGCCGTGACCTTGGTGTGGGCTTTGACGTTTCGCCACTCACTGTTCTTTGCCATCCAGCCCTTAATCCTGACGATCCACACGCTGTGCTGGTGGCTGGCTTTCTCGTTCTCGCTGTACCTGTCCGAGCGAGCATCCTCGGCATGACCCGCCGCTCTTGAACGATCATTTGATCGAGGCATCCACAATACCGATCTTCTTCAGTGCCTGTAGGTACTCGAACACCAACGCCGGCGGCACCGCGCCATACTCCGCGGACAAGGCATCCGCAATCTGCTGCGCGCTGTGTCTGCCATCGGCAAAATTCAGCGCCTCATAAGCGTATTCTTCTCCGGAACCCCAGGGACCCTCGTAGCTCAATAATTTGGGGGTCGATGTCCCGGCGGCCTTCGCGTGATCGGCGAAATAATCGTAGCCGAACACCGCCATGGGTCCGCGCGGCTCCTTGCGACGGTGATAGACGACCGCACCTTCTCCCTTCGCAGTTGAGCGGGGACTCTGCTCCTTGGCCAGGACACCGGAACTGAATTCATCGAGAGAACTGCGGGCCGTACTCTCATAGAGCGCGGCCAGGGCCGGCGCGGTCCGGCGTTGCAGCGCCGTCAGGGTTCTCATCAGTTTTCCGACGGTCATCGCTGCGTCTGTCGCGCTGATGTCGCGCGATGAAAGATTGGCCAGAAAGTAGCCGCTTGCGGCGCCGATGAAGGCCGCGCGCTTGAGTTTCGTCGCGTCGATATTGGCCGCCGAATCCAGATTGGTGTGGATGTAGCGATCCGGCCAATCGTTCAAGTAGATCGCGGGGATCCCAAATGAAGAATCCTGATAGACGTCGTGATCGCTGCCCATGGTGTATGCCGAATACATGGCGCGCAGCGGCTCCCGGCCGCCTTCGGCAGCCACCAACGGATAATCGGCGCTGCCGGTGGCTGCAAATTGATATGACTCCTCGTTCACCCAATCGGCGAACGCCCAGGCCACATCGTGGATGAAGGACGGCAAACTCATGGGCCCGCGAGTCACGTGGAACACGGCTTTGGTTTCCGGTCCGCCGCCCACCATGTCCATGTGGACCACGGCCTTGATGCGCTTCGCGAACTCAGGTCTGGCGTTGAGCAACGTGACGGTTCCTTCGACCTCAGGCGGCCAGATGAATCGAATCGTGCGCGCCGGCCGTGCCAGCCTGCCGTCGCCGACCAGCTTGTTCAGCGTGCGCGCAACCTCGAGGATGGTCGCGCAACCGCTGGCGTTGTCGTTGGCTCCCGGACGCTGGTGATCCAGATGGCAGGAAAAAGCGATCTCCTGCTCCTTCAGCTGCGGATCGGAACCCGGTATGACGGCCGTCACCACTTCGTAGAATCCTGAATGCTGGCCGGCCTCCACCATCGCATGCAATCGAATGGTTTCCTTGTCCTTCAATCGCGCCTGCAGTGCGCGGGCGGTCTTGAGTGAGACCATGAAGGCAAATGTCTTGTGCGGCGAAAAGGACTCTAGGTGTCCCCACCGAATCAGATTGTCATTCTCGCCCGACCAGGCGGTTTTCTGGTTGAGCGCGTAACTCACGATTCCGGCCGCGCCGAACTGACCGACCGCCAGATCCCGCACTGCGCCGGGCTGGGCTGCCACCAGCACGATCTTGCCCTTGACGTCTTTGCCGCCGTAGTCGCTTTCCCGCGTGCCCTCGCCGACATCGATCAGGTCCGCGGTCACGTCGGCCGTCTCGCTGTCCTCGGCGAGCACGACGGGCTGCGCCGCGTAACTCGCGATCTTGGTGCTCTTTGCGTCCCTGATCTCCGCGAGTTCCCCGATCGTTGCATCCCACGCCTGGCGCGCGCGTTGCGTTCCGTAAAAAATCCGTCCGTCGGCGGGAAACTGCAAGATCTCTGCGTCGTTCAATCCGTACGCACGGGCGCGCTCCACCACCAGTTCCGCCGCGGAGTGAAATCCTTGTGAGCCGCGCTGCCGGTGCAGCCGGGCGAGGCCCTCGAGATTCCTTTTTGCGGTCTCGCCGCTCAATTCGTCCACAAGGGCCGCGACCGCCCTCTCGGGCAGCAACGGCGGCGGGTGCGCCGCAGCGACCGACCCGAAGGCGGTGAATGAAACACAGATCCACAGCAGCAGTCGCATGGCCATCCCTCTCCCGAAAACCAGGGTGTCTCCCAGCGACGAAAGGTATCATCTGCAACTCGCACCGCGTTATTCTTTGTTTTCGTGAGGCCGCATGATGAATAAGATCCGCCTGTACGAACTGGTGCTCGAGAACGGTATTTCCGCGAGCCCCTATGTCTGGCGCATCCGCTATGCCCTTGCCCACAAGGGATTGCCGTGCG
>DATLVV010000565.1:0-11817 GCA_035577165.1 Steroidobacteraceae bacterium
TCACCGAATTCCACATAGGGAAGCGCGGCGGGCGAGCCGATACGCAGCACTGCCAGGTCCGAGTCCGGATCGTCGCCGACCAGATCGGCGCTGAAGCGGGTGTCGTCATTCAAACGCACGGTGATCCGTTCGGCGCCGTGCACCACATGGCTGTTGGTCAGCAGATAGCCGTCGGGGGTGAACAGGAAACCTGAACCGCTGCCGCGGGCGGGACGGCGGGCGCCCCGGGCGGACGGCTCGGCGGCTTGCACAACTTCGATGAACGTGACCGCGGGCGCGACCCGCTCCAGGGCTCCGATCACCGCACCCGAATAGGCGTCGAGCAAGGCATCGTCGTCGGACGAACTGCCGTCCGCGTTCTCCGCCGCGACCCACTGCGGTGCCAGCATGCTCAACTCAGAATGATTTTTGGCTGCGCCGCAATGCCTTCGACAATGAGACGGTTGACGCGGCGAACGAAGGTCGCCGGGTCGTCGAGTTCGCCGCCTTCCGCCAGCATCGCCTGGTCGTACAGAACGTGGGCCAGATCCGCAAAGGCCGCCTCATCGGCGGTGTCCCTGAGGCGCTCCACCAAGGGATGCTTCGGGTTCAACTCGAGAATGGGCAGGGTCGCAAAAGGATTGCTCTGTCCCGCCTGCTTCAAAATGCGTCCCATCCGCAGGCTCAGGCCGAACTCACCGGCCACCAGCACGGCCGGGGAATCGGTGAGGCGCGCGGACACTTGGGCACTCGCAACCTTGCCCGACAATACCTTGCCCAGGCGCTCCGCGGTGTCCTTGAAGGCCGATTCGGCGGCCGCCTTTTCCGGCGTTTCGATGGCGGAGGCCACGTCGGCGGCGCTGCTCGCCACATTCGCGAGCGGCTTGCCGTCGAATTCATGGAGGTGGCCGGCCACCCATTCGTCGATGCGGTCCGTGAGCAGCAGCACTTCCATGTCCTTGGCGCGAAACCCTTCCAAATGCGGACTGTTGCGCGCGGCGGACAGCGAGTCGGCGGTCAGATAATAAATGGCCTTCTGATCCGATTTCATGCGCGTCACGTATTGCTGCAGCGTGACCTCGGGCGCATCGCCGGCCGCGGCGGTGGAGTGAAAGCGCAGCAGCTTGGCGATGCGCTCTTTCTGGCCGGGATCGTCGATGATGCCTTCTTTCAGAACCACGCCGAAGGTCTTCCAGAATTCCGCGTATTCTTCCGGTTTATTGGCCGCCAAATCCTCGATCAAATCCAGCGAGCGCTTGACCAGCGCGGACTTGATTTTTTCGACGGTGCGGTTGTTCTGCAGAAGCTCGCGCGACACGTTCAAGGGCAGATCCGCCGTATCGACCACTCCGCGCATGAAGCGCAGGTACGGCGGCAACAGTTCGGCCGCCTTGTCCATGATGAAGACGCGCTTGACGTACAGCTGGATGCCGCCGCCCTTCTGCTCGCGCTCGAACAGGTCGAAAGGGGCGCGCTTGGGCAGGTACAGCAGCGAGGTGTATTCGATATTGCCTTCGACCTTGTTATGCGCCCATACCCGTGCGCTCTCGGAATCGTGGGAGATGTGCTTGTAGAACGCCTGATAGTCCTCGTCGCTGAGCTCCGCCTTGGGACGCGTCCAGAAGGCTTTGGCCTGGTTGACGGTCTCCTCGGCGTCAGCGGTTTTCAAGATGACCGGCAGGCTCAGATGGTCCGAATACTTGCGCACCAATTGGCGCAGGCGCGCCGGTTCGAGGAATTCCTTGTCCTCGTCGCGCAGGTGCAGGATCACTTCCGTGCCGCGGTCCGTCTTGTCGCCGGCTTGAATCTGGTACTGGCCTTCGCCGTCCGAATCCCAGCGCACCGCCGCGGCGTCGCTGCGTTTGGTGAGCACCGTGACCTTGTCGGCGACGATGAAGGCCGAGTAGAAGCCGACGCCGAACTGGCCGATCAGCTGTGCGTCCTTGGCGGAATCGCCGCTCAACGCCTCGAGAAATCTCTTGGTGCCCGAACGCGCGATGGTGCCGAGGTTGTCGATGACTTCAGCTTCGCTCATGCCGATGCCATTGTCCTTGATCGACAAGGTTCCGGCGGCCGCATCCGGTGCGAGCGTGACGGACAGAGCATCGGCTCCCAAGAGTTCCGGCTTGGCGAGCGCCTCGAAGCGCAGCTTCTCGCACGCGTCGGAGGCATTGGAGATCAGCTCGCGCAGGAAAATTTCCTTGTGCGAATACAGAGAATGAATCACCAATCGCAAGACTTGCTTGGTTTCGGCTTGGAACTCTTTGGTTTGCGGCTGTGTTTCGGTGCTCATGGCCTTACAATCTACGGTTGTTTCGGGCGACATGGGGCCGCCGCAGGATTCTTCAAGATACCATGGCGAAAACCGGCTCCAATGTATCCGTCTGGGCGGCCTTGGCCGGCAACATCCTGGTTGCCGCGTCGAAATTCGTTGCCGCCGCGATCACCGGTTCGGCCGCCATGTTGAGCGAGGCGGTGCACTCCCTGGTCGACACGGTCAATGAGCTGCTGTTGCTCTACGGAATCGCCCGCTCCGAGCGGCCCCCCGACCGCATCCACCCCTTCGGCTATGCCCGCGAACTCTACTTCTGGAGCTTCGTCGTGGCACTGCTCATTTTTGCGCTGGGCGCGGGCGTTTCTGCCTACGAGGGCGTGGACCGGCTGCTGCACCCGGTACCGATCGAGCGCCCCGCGATTATTTTCGGTGTATTGGCCGCCTCGCTGGCGTTCGAGGGCGCCTCATGGTTGGTTGGCATCCGCGAGTTTCGTGCCGCTCAGCCCAGGGGCGGTTGGTGGCAGGCATTCAGACGCTCGAAGGATCCGCCGACCTTCATCGTGGTGTTCGAGGACACCGCCGCCATTCTCGGCATAGCGGTAGCCGCTGCCGGCACGGCGGCGGCGCTGCTGACCGGGGACACTCGCTGGGACGGTGTAGCGTCATTGGCCATTGCCGCCATTCTGGCCGGCGTGGCGGCATTGCTCGCCCGCGAGTCGAAGGCGTTGCTGATCGGCGAGCGCGCCGACCCGAGCTTGAGCGAGGCCATCATGCGCACCGCCGGCGGAATCCCCGGCGTATGTAGTGCCAACAGCATCGTGACGGTGCAGCTCGCGCCGCGCAATGTAATCGCCACCCTGAGCCTGGATTTTTTCGACCACCTGCGAGCCCCGGATATCGAGCGGGCCGTGGTCGAACTGGAGGCGCGCATCCGCAAGGCTCACCCGGAGGTGTCGGCGCTGTTCGTCAAACCGCAAAGCGTGGCGACGGCGGCCCAGGGCGCCAAGGATGGCACCGGCCTGAGTGCGGACACCACCGGGGAAATCGGCGACGGCTAACTCAGCAATTTCTCATCAATGGGCAAGCTGCGGATTCGCACGCCCGTGGCCGCATAGATCGCATTGCAGAGCGCGGGGACGACCGGCGGCAACGCGGGTTCGCCCATGCCCGTCGGCGGGTGCTCGGTCATCAGGAAATGGACCGCGATGGGGGGCGCCTGAGGCATTCGCAACGGCCGAAAATCGTCGAAGTTGCCCTGCTCGACCCGGCCGGATTTCAGCGTAATCGCTTGACCCAGCGCTTCGCCGAGGCCGTCGAGGGCGGCACCCTGCACCTGATTCTCGGCGCCGGCCGGATTGATGATTTGGCTGCCGACATCGCCGACCACCCACACCTTGTCCACGGTGATCCGGCCGCCGGAGCCGATCGTCGCCTGCACGACTTCCGCGAAATAGCCCAGATGGCTGAAGTAGAAGGCGACGCCCTGCCCGGTCCGCGGCGGCAATTGGCGGCTTCCCCACCTGGACTGTTTGCGCACCTCGGCCAACACGTCGATCATGCGTCCGGCATCGAATGGAGGATCCTGCCCCGCCGGTGCCGGCGAGGGAGACCGGCGAGCGCCCAATAGTTCGATGCGAAATTGCAGGGGGTCCTTGCCTGCCGCATGCGCGATCTCGTCGATGAAGGATTGAAACGCGAACGCCACGGCATTGCTGCGCGGCGCCCGCAGCGGTCCCGTCGGCACGCCCAAGGGCATGAGCGATGCGCCGAGTTCGAGGTTGGCGACGAATCGCGCCGGAAACTCTTCGGCACTGAGGGCCGCGCTGTTGACGAATTTATCGCCTTCGCCGAAGGATACGAAGTGATCGCGAAATGCCTTCACTTTGCCGTCGGCGTCGAGACCCGCTTTAAAGAAGTGAAATCCGGCGGGCCGGTAGAAATCGTGACGGATGTCGTCTTCCCGATTCCACAAGAGCTTGACCGGCGCACCGACCTGCTTGGATATCCAGGCAGCCTCGGCCATGTAGTCGTTCATCAGGCGCCGGCCGAACCCGCCGCCGCAGCGAATCAGGTGAATCGTGACGGCGGATTCCTCGATACCCAGCGTCTTCGCGACGATCTTGCGGCCCGGTTCCGGATTCTGAGTCGGCGCCCAGATCTCGACTCTGCCGTCTCTGAAGTGTGCCGTGCAGTTCTGCGGTTCCAAGGTGGCGTGGGCGATGAAGGGGTAGCTGTAAGCCGCTTCCAGCACCGCAGCCGACTCGGCGAGGGCCGTTTCCACATTGCCCTCGCCGTATAATTTCAGGGCCGGCGCTTGGGCGGACAATTCCACGGCGCGCCTGGCGAAGGCTTCGCTGCTCTGCGCCGCCGTTGCGCCCTCGTCCCATGCCACTTCGAGCCGGTTGCGCGCCTGATTTGCGGTCCACCAATTCGTCGCGACAATGGCAACCCCGTCGACGAGGCCATCGAACACTTGGCCGCCTCGGACCACGAAGGCATCGCGTATGCCGGGCAGTGCCTTGATGGCCTGCACATTGGCGCTGCGGACCGTGCCGCCGAAGACCGGGGACTTGACGAATACCGCATGCAGCATGCCGGGTACGCTGACATCGATGCCGAACAGCGGCTTGCCCGCCACCACCAGCGGACTGTCCACTCCGGGATGCGGCTTGCCGATGATCTTGAAATCCTTCGGCTGCTTGAGTGGCACGCGATCGAGATCCGGCGCGGGCAGGGTCGCCGCCTTCGCCGCAAGCGAACCGTAGCTCAGGGATCGTTGGGTGGGCGCATGGACCACCGTCCCCGAGTTCGTCGCGCACTCGGCAGGCGGCACCCCCCAGGTTTGCGCCGCGGCGCTCAGCAGCATTTGCCGCCCCGCCGCACCCACGCGGCGCAGCGGCTCCCAGTTGATCGGGGTCGCGCGGCTGCCTCCCGCAAACTGACGTCCGTACCGTTCCGGATCAAAGGGCGCCTGCTCGATGCGCACATCGCGCCAATCGACGTCCAATTCCTCGGCGATCAGCATGGGCAGCATGGTCTTGATGCCCTGACCGATCTCGGGGTTCTTGGACATGATGGTGACCGCGCCGTCGCTCGAAATCCGCACGTAGGCATTGAGTGCAGCGCCGTTCGGAGGCGGCTGGGTCGCTGCCGCGCGGGCACCCTGCCCCGCCACTCCCAGCGAGAAGTCTAGCAATAGACCGCCGCCCACCGCAGCGCCCGCGCTCAAGAACGCGCGCCGTGAAGTCATTGGGTCGTGTCCCGCGAATCCGCCGCCGGCAGTCCTGCCGCCTGCTTGATGGCCGCGCGAATACGCGTGTAGGTGGCGCAGCGGCAAAGGTTGCCGGCCATGGCGCGATCGATATCGGCATCGGTGGGCCGCGGCGTGCTCCGCAGCAGCGCGCTCGCCGACATGATCTGGCCGGCTTGGCAGTAGCCGCATTGCACGACATCGACGGCGAGCCACGCCGCTTGAATCGCGCGGCCGGCGGCGGTGGCCGAGACGCCCTCGATGGTGGTGACCGCGGCGGTACCGACGGCGGAGACGGGAGTTACGCAGGAGCGCGTGGGCTTGCCGTCGAGATGCACCGTGCAGGCCCCGCATAGACTCTTGCCGCAACCGAACTTGGTGCCCTTGAGATCCAGCAGATCGCGCAATACCCACAGCAGGGGCATGGCGGGATCCGCATCGATGCGTTGCTGCTGGCCGTTGACTTGAATCGAGTAGCGCACGTCCGCCTCCCGATCCGGAATTCTACGGCCAGCCCGCCCGCGGATCGAAATTAAATTCGCTCTTCATGCGCTCGTAGGCCTGTTTCGCCTGCGCCGACTGCGCCGCCGGCGTGACCAGCTTGATGCTGACGATTTGATCGCCGTGCGGAGTGCCGGGAAAACCCCGCCCGCGCAACCGCAGCTTCTGCCCCGATTGTGCGCCTGCCGGTATGGTCAATTCGACGGTGCCGCCGAGCGTCGGCACGGCCACCTTGGCGCCCAATGCAGCCTCCCACGGCGCCAAAGGCAATTCGATCTGCACATCCTTGCCCTGGGGGATATAGAGCGAATGCGGACGCAGCTTGATGCGGAATATCAAGGACGCGCTGCCGCCGCTGCCGGCAATGCGCAGCGACTGGCCTTCGCCCACTCCGGGCGGTATTTGCACGTCCACCGAGCGCGAGCGGCCGCCCTCGCTGAGCGCGACCCGCCGCTTGGTGCCGGTATAGGCCTCTTCCACGGTGACTTCCAAGTGACCGGCATCCGCCTCGGGCGGCGGCCCGCCTGCCGCGCCGCCAAATAGGCTGGCGAAAAAATCACTGAAGCCGTTGAGATCGGAAAATCGCTGGCTGCCGGAGTGACCGAAGCGCTGCGACCAATCCGGCGGCGGACGGAATTGCTGTCCGGGGCGGTAGTCCCGTCCCAACTGATCATAGGCCGCACGCTTCTCCGGGTCGCGCAGCACTTCGTACGCCTCCTGAACCTCTTTGAACTTGTTCTCGGCGTTCTTCTCTTTGCTAACGTCGGGGTGGAATTTGCGCGCCAGCTTGCGATAGGCACGCTTCACCCCCTCGGCGTCGGCATCGCGTGTTACCCCCAGAACCTCGTAATAATCCCTGTATTGCATGCCCACCTTTGCGCGATTAAATCGATAGATTACCGGCACATAGCTTAACTTGTCCGGCCAACCGTCGCGGCTGACCGCGCCGCACAACCGCAGCGTCAAGCTTGAAATTAGACAGGATCGTCCCGACCATAGTCAGCCGCGTTACCATATTGTGGTTGGATTCCTCAAAGAAAAGGCCTCATGAAGCGCATTTTCCTGTTTATCGTCACGAATCTGGCCGTATTGGCCCTGCTCACCCTGGTGGTTTTCATCCTCGAGCAGGTCTTCGGCGTGCGTTTGGCGCGCGGCGGGCTGGGCGGGATGTTGGTGTTTGCGGCGATATTCGGTTTCGGCGGCGCGCTGATTTCGCTGGCGCTGTCCAAATGGACCGCCAAGCGCATGATGGGGGTGCGCCTGATCACGGCGCCGCAAACGGACGCCGAGCGATGGCTGTTCGCGACGGTTCAACGCCTGGCGGGTCAGGCGCAAATCGGCATGCCCGAGGTCGGCATCTTCGACGCCGAGGAAATGAACGCCTTCGCCACCGGCGCGCGGCGCAATGCGGCGCTGGTGGCCGTGAGCACCGGCCTGCTGCGCAGCATGTCGCGGCCGCAGATCGAAGCGGTACTGGGTCACGAAATCAGCCATGTGGCGAACGGTGATATGGTTACCCTCGCCCTATTGCAAGGTGTGCTAAATACCTTTGTCATATTTCTCGCGCGTATCATCGGCAACATCGTCGACCGGGCGTTGTTCAAGAACGATCGGGAAGAATCCGGCATCGGATTTTTCCTCACGACGCTGGTGGCGCAAATCATCCTCGGAATATTCGCGAGCATGATCGTCAGTTGGTACTCGCGGCGCCGCGAGTTTCGCGCCGATCGCGGCGGCGCCGACCTCGCCGGCACCGGCAGCATGATCGGCGCGCTGCAGGCGTTGAAGCAGAGCCATGGGGAACCGATGCCGCCGCAAATGCAGGCGTTTGGGATCAACACTGGGCGCGCGGACGGCTTCATGCGGCTGTTCATGAGCCATCCACCGCTCGACGAGCGTATTGCAGCACTACAATCACAGGAAGGCAGATGACTCCGGAAAATGAAATCATGGTTGAGCCGCCGGCCGCCCTGCGCGTGGGCCGCGAACTGTCGCGTTGGTTCGGCAACACCGATCTTGCGGCCCGAACCAATGAGGCCGCGCTCTCGCGAAGCTCCGGCCGCCATGTCGATTGGGCGCGGGTCGTCCCCTTCTTGCTGATGCATGCTGCCTGTCTCGCCGTCATCTGGGTGGGCTTCAGCTGGATCGCGCTCATGGTGACGGTGGCGCTGTACCTGGTCCGCATGTTCGCCATCACGGGTTTCTATCACCGCTATTTTTCTCACCGCAGCTTCAAGACCTCGCGGGTCGGCCAGTTCATCTTCGGTTTGTTGGGCGCCTCCGCGGTGCAGCGCGGCCCGATTTGGTGGGCGGCGCATCACCGCCACCACCATGTGCACTCGGACAAGCCGGATGACGTGCATTCGCCCGTGCAGCACGGGTTTTTCTGGAGCCACATGGGCTGGTTCATGTCGCACAAGCACTTCGCCGCCGATCTTTCGCGGGTCAAGGATTTGCTGAAATACCCGGAGCTGCGATTCCTTGATCGCTTCGATATCGTGGTGCCGACCCTTTTGGGAGTCGGGGTGTTCCTGCTCGGCGTATTGCTGAAGCACGTGGCGCCGGGATTGGGCACCAATGGCTGGCAGATGCTGGTGTGGGGCTTCTTCATTTCCACCGTGGCGGTCTATCACGGCACCTACACCATCAACTCGCTGTCGCATGTTTTCGGGCGCCAGCGCTACAAGACGGGCGACGCCAGCCGCAACAACGTGTGGTTGGCCATCATCACCCTGGGAGAGGGATGGCACAACAATCACCATCACTACCCCGCCTCGGTGCGCCAGGGCTTTTACTGGTGGGAATTCGACATCACCTTCTACATGTTGAAGCTGATGTCCTTCTTCGGCGTGATTTGGGACTTGAAGGCCGTGCCGGCAGCAGTGCGCGAAGGGAACGGCAAGCGCTACTGACCGTCCATGCCTCGCCCGCCTGACCTCCATACCCTGGGCGAGCTCAAAGCCGCCGTCGGCAGCGGCGGCTGGCTCGACACGCCGGATCAGGTGGCGCCCTATCTCACCGATTTTCGCCGCCTCTACCATGGCGCCACACCGCTGGTGCTGCAGCCACGCAAGGTGGAGGAAGTGGCGCAGATCCTGCGGATTTGCAATCGCCAAGAAGTGGCCGTGGTGCCTCACGGCGGCAACACCAGCTACTGCGGCGGCGCCACTCCCGATGAAGCCGGCTCGCAAATCGTACTGTCGCTACGGCGCCTGAATCGCGTTCGCCAGATCGATGCCACCAACTATTCGATGATCATCGAGGCCGGCTGCACCCTGGCCGAAGCGCAAAACGCCGCGCGCGATGCCGAGCGCCTGTTCCCGTTGAGTTTGGGCTCCGAGGGCACCGCGCAGATCGGCGGAAACTTGTCGACCAACGCCGGCGGGACTGCGGTTCTGCGCTACGGCATGATGCGCGACCTGGTGCTGGGTCTCGAAGTGGTGCTCGCGGACGGCCGGATACTGGCGGGACTCAAGAGTCTGCGCAAGGACAACACCGGCTACGACGTGAAATCCCTGTTCGTGGGCGCGGAAGGCACTCTCGGGATCATCACGGCGGCGTGTTTGAAGCTATTCCCGCAACCTGCGGACACCGCGACGGCGCTGGTCGGCATCGACTCGCCGCAAAAGGCCCTGGATCTGCTGGCGCGCTTGCGGACCACGGCGGGCGATCAGGTCACCTCGTTCGAATTGATGCCGCGCCTGGCGGTCGAGCTCACCGTGCAGCATGTGCCCGGGGTTGCTGATCCGCTGGATCAAAATACGCCCTGGTATCTGCTCATCGAGCTGTCCTCGCCGAATCCGCGGCAGGACCTCAACACTCTTCTGACCGGCGCGCTTGAAGAAGCCGCCGCAGCGGGCACGATCGAGGACGCAATGCTCGCAACATCGATCGCACAAGCGCAAGCCATGTGGAACTTGCGCGAGTCCGTGCCGGAGGCGCAACGCCGCCATGGCGCGAGCCTCAAGCACGATGTATCCGTGCCGGTCTCCGCAATTCCGGCGCTCATCGAGGAGGGATCGGCATTGGTGCACCGTCTCGCCCCCGAAGGCGATGTCATCTCCTATGGCCACGCCGGCGACGGCAACCTGCATTTCAATGTGGGCCAAAAACCCGGCGCCGATATCAAAACCTTCATGGCTCGAGGCCCGGTGCTGGAGCTCGCGATGTTCGATCTGGTCGAGGGCCTCGGCGGCAGCATCAGCGCCGAGCACGGCATCGGGCGGCTGAAGGCGGCGGAATTCGCGCGCCGCGCCGATCCGGTGGAACTCGCCGTCATGCATGAACTGAAGCGCGCGCTTGATCCGAAGGGAATCTTGAATCCGGGCAAGGTACTGTGCGCACTCTGATCATGCCGATCCGCACCGCGCGCCTCAACTTGCGCGAGTTCGTCATGGCCGATTTCCAGGCCGTGCACGCCTATTCGTCCGATCCCCGCGTCACTCGATACCTGTTCTTCGGTCCCCGCGACGAGGACGGCACCACCGAGTATCTTGAGGGCCTGCTGGCTTCGCAGCGCGAGCGGCCGCGCAGCCGGTTCGAACTCGCCGTCGAGGAAATCGCCACCGGCGGCGTGATCGGCGCGTGCGACTTGTCGTTCATCGAGCGCAATGTGGTCGACCTCGGCTATATGCTGGGCAGCGACAGCTGGGGCAAGGGCTATGCGACGGAGATCGCCCTGGCCCTCATCGACGCCGCATTTTTTGATTTGCGCGCCGAGCGCGTCATCTCCACGGTCGACATCAACAACAGCGCTTCGATTCGGGTGCTGGAGAAAATCGGCATGCGCTGGGAAGCCGTGTACCGCAAACACCGGCGCGCCAAGAACCGCTGGTGGGATTGCCATCTCTTCACCCTGCCGCGCGACGTATGGGAAGCCTCGCGGGTCAACCAGGAGCCTGTCGGAGTATTGCGCGGCTCCTAGGGCTGAGGCCGGCCGTCCTTGTCGGCCGCGTCTTCGGCGGCGGTCTGCTCGCGGGCGCGTTTGGCAGCCCGCTCCAGCACCTCCTGGCTCGGCAGCCCCGCACGCCCGCTGCTGCGCAGGGTCATCAGTCCGCCGATCAGAACCGCGGCCACCAGAGCGAAAATAATGAGTGCCTTGACCAAGGATTTCTCCTTACGACGGTGATTTTACCCGAATCAAGCCTTCTTGCGCGGCGCTTGCCACCAGCCTGCCGTCGCGCGCAAACACGCTGCCGCGGGTGAAGCCGAGCGCGCCCGAGGCGCTCGGGCTGTCGATCGCATACAGCAGCCAGTCATCCACGCGCACGCTGCGGTGAAACCACATTGCATGATCGATGCTGGCGATGATCAATCTTGGAGAAGTCAGGGAGATGCCATGCGGCTGGAGCGCCGTGTCGAGCAGATGGAAATCGGACACGTAGGCGAGCAGGCCGCGATGCAGGCCTTCGTCGTCGGGCAGCTTGTCCACGGCGCGGAACCACACATGTTTGAGCGGCGCGGATTTGTGGCGGCGCAGAGGATCGGGCGGCTGCACCGGGCGAAACTCGAACGGTCGCTTCTGTTCCAAAATCCGCAGCAGCGCCGGCGGCAGTTTGTCCGCCATGCCGCGATAGTGAGACTCCACGTCGGGCAGCGATTCGGGCGGCGGGATCTCCGGGACGGGGATCTGATGCTCGAGTCCGGTCTCGGCCGACTGGAACGAGGCGGACATGTTGAAGATCTGCCGGCCGTGCTGAATGGCCACCACGCGCCGCGAGGAGAAATGCTTGCCGTCCATCGCCCGGTCGACTTCGTAAACGATGGGCGCATTGAAGTCGCCGCGGCGCAGGAAATAAGCGTGCAGCGAATG
>DATLVV010000566.1:0-13234 GCA_035577165.1 Steroidobacteraceae bacterium
CCGCCGAGACCACCTCGACATCGACGATGTTGTCGATGTCCGAGCGCAGCACTTCGTAGTGCGCGGCGATTTCCGGCAGGAGCAGCAGGCGATGATTCTCCGCCAGCACGCGCACGAAATTCTGCATGGCGGGATTGAATTTGTCGCCGGCGACGTCCGCGATGATGCTGACCAGGTCGGCCTGGCTCCATTGTGGACTCTTGGTGAGCGCAGCGAGGCGCGGGTCCGCGACGATTTCGGCCGCCGCCTTCAGTCCCTGCGACCATTCCGCGAACGCCTTCGACTCTTGCGCATGGTGGAATGCGGCCTTGGCGTACGGGCGGGCGATGGTGGCCCGCTCAGCCACTGGCAATCTCTGCAGCCAGTTTGTCGAGCAGTTCCGCGTGAGTCTTCGGATCGATTTCGCGTCCGAGTAGACGCGAGGCGCCTTCGACCGCCAGTTTTCCGACCTCGCGGGCCAGGCCTTCGCGCGCGCGCGAACTTTCGCGCGCCACTTCATCGTGAGCCTGCGCCACCAGACGCTGAGCTTCGGTCGAGGCCGTACCTTTGGCTTCCTCGACCATTTCGTTGGATCGCTTGCCGGCGAGGTCGACGATTTGCGCGGCACGGTCACGCGCCTCGCGGATGATCTCCTTCGAGCGCGTCTCGGCTTCGTCCAGGTCCTTCTGGCTCTTGCTGGCGGCAGCCAGGCCGTCGGCGATTTTCTTCTGGCGCTCTTCAATGGCGCCCATCAGCCAGGGCCAGAAGAACTTCATGACCGCCCACGCGACCAGGAAGAACACGACCCCTTGGATGACCAGCGTAAATGCTAAGTTCATTGCCTACTCCTCAACCGGCGCCGATGCGCGCCGATGCAGCACAACTTACTTGAGGCCCAGCGAGCCCAAGAAGGGATTGGCATACAGCAACAGGAAGCCGACGGCCACGCCGATGATGGGCACGGCGTCCAGCAAGCCCGCGACGATGAACATCTTGGTCTGCAGCATGTTGGTGAGTTCCGGCTGCCGCGCGGAGCTCTCCAGGAACTTGCCGCCGAGAAGGCCGAAGCCGATGGCGGCGCCCGCGCCACCCAGGCCGATCACCAAGCCCGCTGCAATCACGGTGGAGCTCATGAGTTGAGCGATTTGGGTCACATTGTCCATTATTGTCTCCGGTCTTTAATGTCTTGAAAGGAAGCGAAGTTAGTGTTTCTCGGCCGAGATGCCCACGTACACGATGGTCAGCACCATGAATATGAACGCTTGCAGAGTGATGATGAGGTAGTGAAAACCCGTCCATACGACGCCGGCGATGAATTGGCCGGCGCCGAGAAAATAGGTCGACAAATGATTGAGCGCGGCGCCCAGCGTGAAGCACGCGATCAGCAGGAATATGAGCTCGCCGGCGTACATGTTGCCGAACAACCGCATCGACAACGATAGCGGTCGGACCACTTCCTCGATCACGCGGAAAATGAAATTGATCGGCGCGAGCAAGAGCTTCAGCGCCGTGCCGTCGGCGTGAAAGGGAGCTGTGAACCACTCGCCTGCGAAGGTACCGACGCCCTTGTGTGTGATCCCGACCCATTGAATCAATAGGAAAACGCCCAGCGCCATGCCGACCGTGGTGTTGAGATCCGCCGTCGCCACGGTGCGTAAATGTTCCACGCCGAACAGCTTGGCGGCGGCGGGCAACGCATCGACGGGCAGGATGTCCATGAAATTTTCCAGGAACACTATGCAGAAAATCGTGATGGCGAGCGGCGCGATGAATTTATTCGAGCCGTGATAAGTATCCTTCACCATGCCGTCGACGAATTCCACGAGCATCTCCACCGCGGCCTGCAATTTGCCCGGCACGCCGCTGGTGGCGCGTCGCGCCGCCACGGAAAGCACCACGATGAAGATGAAGGAGATGACGAGAGTGAAGATGATGCTGTCGATGTGGACGGCCCAAAAAGCTCCATGACCCGTGTCCACGGTAAGATGCGTAAGGTGGTGCTTGATGTAGCCCGTCACCCCGCCCGACGCTTCTTCCTCAGCCATCATTCCAAAACGCATAAATCCCCGGGCGTCATTTGCGCCGAATTAGTCCGACCCAATATCCCAATTGCGTCGCCACTATTCCAATCAATAGCGGTGCCGCATCGAGTTTCAAGCGCGCGAGCGCTATATAAAGCGCAAGCGCAAACCACAACCATTTCAGCGCCACCCCGGCATACATCGCCGTGCCGAGCACTGCGGCACCGGCAATGCCAGGCTTGAACGCGCGCCAACCGAACACCGCGCTTCCGGCGGCCACGATCAACCCACCCACCAGTGCCGCAAGGCCGGCAGATGCGCCTTTGAACACAAGAAACATAAGCGCGACCAGCACCGCGCAGCCTGCTTGCAGGAGCACGACCCGAAGCACCAGCCGGTAACTCCGAACCAGTGCGTCACTCATCGCGAAGGGAACCGGACCGGCATCGCGCTAGGCGATGCGGCACACGACGGCGCGCTACCCTCGATTTGCACATATGAGCCGTCGCCAGTCAAAACAGCCGGCGCATTATAGAGAGGCGGCCGGGCGGCATCAAGGCGTTTGCGACCGGTATTTTTGCCTGTTTTGGCTACTGAATATGGCCGAGGATGCCCTCGAGTTCATCCAAGCTATTGTAGGTAACCACGAGCTTCCCCTTGCCCGAAGCGGAGTGCTGAAACATCACCTTCGCGCCCAATTTGTCTGCTAAATCCCGTTCCAGGCGTTGAATATCGGGGTCCACTGCCGGCGCCGATTGTGGGTCTGCGGATGGCGGGTTGATGATGCGACGCACCAAACTTTCAGTCTCGCGCACGGACAGGGACTTCTTGGCCACCAGGGCGGCGACCTCGATTTGTTGCCGGCGCGAGGTCAACCCGAGAAGCGCACGGGCATGGCCCATTTCGATGCGCCGCTGCTCCAACAATTGCTTGACCTCATCCGCCAGCTCCATGAGGCGCAGTAGATTGCTCACCGCCGCCCGCGACCGGCCGACCGCCTCGGCCGCCGCCTGATGAGTCAACCCGAAGTCCTCGACCAAGCGTAGCAGCGCGGCCGCCTCTTCCAGAGGATTGAGGTCCTCGCGCTGAATATTCTCGATGAGCGCCATGGAAACGGCGGCCTCGTCGGGGACATCGCGAATGACCGCGGGAATCTCGGCAAGCCCCGCAATTTGCGCCGCGCGCCAGCGCCGTTCGCCGGCGATGATCTCATAGCGTTGCGATTCTCCGGGATTGCGGCTCCCCACGGGGCGCACCAGGATGGGCTGTACCAGTCCCTGCGACTTGATCGAATCGGCAAGCTCGTTCAATGACTCGGTGCGCATGTCGACGCGCGGCTGGTACTTGCCCCGTTGCAGCAAATCCAGCGGCAAGTTTGCCAGCCGGTCCCCGGCAAGCACCGGCGCTTCATACGCGGGTGCCGCGGCGCGTCTCGCGAGCAAAGGGCTCAACTCCGCAAGACCACGACCCAAGGAAGGCTTTTTGCCGGACATGCAGCGATTATACGGGGGCGGCCGGCAGCTCGTCGCGGCGAATCATCTCGCCGGCGAGCGCCAGGTAGGCAAGCGCGCCGCGCGACTCCTTATCGTGAAACAGTGCGGGTTTGCCGAAACTCGGGGCCTCGGCCAGGCGCACGTTGCGCGGAATGATGGTGCGAAACACCTTGTCGCCGAAGTGCTCGATCAACTGGGCGGACACTTCGTTCGCGAGGTTGTTGCGCGGGTCGAACATGGTGCGCAGCAGGCCCTCGATTTCCAGCTCCGGATTGATGCTGGTGCGGATCTGCTCGATGGTTTGCATCAAGGAGCTCAGGCCCTCGAGCGCGTAGTACTCGCATTGCATCGGGACCATCACGGAATCCGCGGCCACCAGCGCGTTCAACGTGAGCATGTTGAGCGCCGGCGGACAGTCGATCAGAATCACGTCGAAGTCCTCGCGAAGCGGCTTCAGCGCATTGCGCAACTTGAATTCCCGACCCGCAATCATGCCGAGCAGCCGGACCTCCGCGGCCGTCAGATCCTGATTGGACGGCATCAACATGAAGCCGCCGTACTCGACCGGCACCAGCGCTTCCATGGCGGCGCAATCGCCCAGCATCACCTCGCAACTGGTCCGAGACTGCGCGTGCTTGTCGACTCCGCAACCCATGGTGGCATTGCCCTGGGGATCGAGGTCGATCAGCAGCACGCGCCGTTTGGTCGCCGTCAGCGAGGCAGCAAGATTGACGGCGGTCGTGGTCTTTCCGACCCCGCCTTTTTGATTCGCCAATGCGATGACCCGCTTCATGTCTTGCTCGATTTGGGCCGGACCGGTGAGAGTTCCACAAGATGCCGTGCGTCGTCCAGCCCCGGCACTTTGAGCCGATGAACCGCGAGCACGCGAAACGACTTTGGCAGCGCGGAAATCTCCTCATCAGGCCGCTTGCCCTTCATTGCGAGCAGGCGCCCGTCCGGGGCGCACAAATGACCCGCGTAGGCGGCAAAATCCGCCAGCGAGGACAGCGCCCGCGCCATCACCGTATCGAACAGCTCGAAGGGCCGGTAATTTTCAGCTCGGGCGTGCACGACTTGAACATTCTCCACGCTCAAACGCTGGGCGGTTTGTTCGGCAAATCGAGCTTTCTTGCCGGTCGCCTCGACCAGGGTAAAACGCCGCTGCGGATCGACGATGGCGAGAGGCAGGCCCGGAAAGCCGGCGCCGGTGCCGATGTCGGCTACGCGGCTACCGCGCAAGTAGGGCTGCAGGCTCAGGCTGTCGAGCACGTGCTTGTACAGCATGCTCGAGCGGTCGCGAATTGCAGTCAGATTGAATTGCGCGTTGCCCAGTTCGAGCTCGTCCACCAGCGACAACAGCGTCTCGCAACGGGACGCGTCCAGGGCGATCCCGAGGGCGCGCGCCCCCGCGGTGAGTAGTTCGTGCTCGGCTTCCCGGTTCACTGGGGAACGCTATCGAGGACGATTGACAGGTTCGACTCCGGTTCTAGCCCAAGGCGTGCGCTGAAATGCATGGCGCCCTCGCGGCCCTCACAGCTGTCAGCTGCGGGCGCGGCCGACGGTGCGGGCGGGGCCGGTGCCGCCGATGCGACCGCCCGCTGCAGCCACCCGGCGCAGGCCGCGGCGAACACCTCTTGTGCCTGCGCCGTGTCGAGGCGCACCGACGCTTGGATGCGCGTCAACCGATCTTGCTTGAAGCACAACAGATACTCATCCGGCGTCTGCCCGACAAATTGGGGTGCAGACTGATCGGGGGCGTAGCACTCCGCGTCGTCGGCCGCGGCGGCACCGCGCGCCTCGTCCCGAAACAGCAGCACCTCGTGCAGCGGGAGCGGAATATCCTTGAGCACGCTGCCGAAGGGTGCAATCAAGAGGACATGCCAATCGTAGGAGGCATCCATCAAGACCTGTGGTTTGGGCGCCGGCGCGGGATCGGGCGCCGGGACTCGGGTTGAATTTGCCTGGCATGCGGCCAGGACCGCGCACGCCGCCGCCGGCAGCCATCGACTCACGACACCGGGGCGACGTCGGTTCATTCAAGCCGCCAGGGTACTCGCCAGGTGCTCGAGCTCCGCGGCGGCGTCCGGGTCCTCCGGGCGCTCGCGTTCGAGCACACGGCGCAGCGCTTGCACAGCCGTGTCCTTCAGTTTGGCGCACGCGCTGGCATAATGAATCCGCCAATCCGCGATCAGTTCATGCTCGAAAAACTCATAATCGCGGTCGTTGACGACGGCGTCGAGGACCATGACGCAGACGGCGAGTTGCTGTACCCGGCTCCAGGACAAGGACGGCGCGGAGCAGCCTTCGGCGAAGCAGCGGCGCAGATAGGCGGGGGGATTCGCGCTCGCGATGTCGTCGAGCAGATCACGAATATCGTAGGATTTCACCAGGTGTTCATAGGCGGCCATCGGAACCATTATGACTCGAATTCAGACCTTGCTGTTATTGGCGGCGACTCTCCTCGGCGGCGCGCCGGCCGGAGCGCTGACGCGGGTGGAACGCGGCAATTTGATCTTTGAAAACATTCCCGAGCCCGCGGCGGGCATGGCGGAGAAGCTGGATGCCTACCTGAATTCGCGCCAGGCAACTCCGCTCGGTTTCTCACCCAAGGGCCAGCTGCTGATTGCCACCCGATTCGACGATGTCGATCAGCTGCATCTCGTGGAACGGCCCGCGGGCGATCGGCGGCAGCTCACCTTTCTGCACGAACCGATCACGCAAGCCGCGTTTTCACCCGATCCCCAGCGCATCGGCTTTGTGTACCTCAAGGATGTGGGGGGCAATGAAAACGCCCAGCTCTACTACCAGCGCCTCGGCGAACCCACGGCCAAATTATTGACCGACGGCAAATCCCTGAACGGCGGGCCGGTGTGGTCGAACGCCGGACGCGACCTGGCGTTCTTCAGCACGGCTCGCGACGGCGTGAGCCACGACATCGACATCGTCGAACCGGAGGCCGGATCGCTGCCGCGGCTGGTCATCACCGGCGACAGTGCCGACTGGTATCCACTCGATTGGTCGCCGGATGACCGCAAGCTCCTGGTATTGAAGTCGGTGTCGATCTCCGAAGCGTACTTGTATGTGATCGATTTGTACTCGGGCCAGAGGCGCGAGGTCGAACCCTCGCCGGCCAAGGTCGGCATTACGGGCGCCAAATTCTCCCGTGACGGGCAGGGCGTCTATTTCATTTCGGATCGCGACGGCGAGTTCTCGCAGCTGCGCTACGTGAACCTTTTCACCGGCGACAAGACCGTCGTTTCCGGCCACCTCTCCTGGGACATCGAGGAATTGGCGATTTCGCGCGACGGCCATTATCTGGCCTATGTCAGCAACGAGGCGGGGATCGACAAGCTCAACGTGCTCGATCTGCGCACCCACCAGGACCTGATTCCGCCGAAGCTGCCGGGAGGGATCATCGGATCCTTAAGTTTCGACGCGGAGGGTAAGCGTCTGGCATTCGGCTATGCAGCCGCCAATCAACCGCGCGACGCCTACGTTCTCGACATCGCCGCCAATCAATCGGAGGCCTGGACACACAGCGAAGCGGGAGCGGTCGCTCTCGCCAAACTCGTCACGCCGCGGCTGACGCATTTTCCGACCTTCGACCGCAACGACGGCCAAATTCGGCAGATTCCCCTCTATGTGTACGAGCCGGCCAGTCCCGGTCCGCACCCGGTCCTGATCATCTTGCATGGCGGCCCAGAGTCGCAATTCCGGCCCGGCTTCGATCCCTGGTTGCAGTATGTGGTCAACGAGCTCGGCTTTGCCGTGGTTGCCCCCAACGTGCGCGGTTCCTCCGGCTACGGCAAGACCTATCTGGCACTCGACAACGGCCTGCTGCGCGAGGACGCGGTCAAGGACGTCGGCGCGCTGTTGGTGTGGCTGGGCTTTCAGAAGACCTTTGACCCGAAGCAGGTGGTGGTGTCCGGCGGTTCCTACGGCGGGTATCTCACGCTCGCGACCCTGGTGAATTTCAGCGATCGCCTGCGCGGCGGCGTCGACGTGGCGGGCATCGCCGACTTCATCAGTTTTTTGACCAATACCGCGCCCTACCGCCAGAACCAGCGCCGCGCGGAATACGGCGACGAACGCGATCCCGATATGCGTGCATTCCTACGGCGCATATCGCCGCTGACGAATGCGGATCGCATTTTGCGGCCGCTGCTCGTCGTTCATGGCAAGAACGATCCGCGGGTGCCCATCAGCGAAGCGGACCAGATCGTCAATCGGGTCCGCGGCCGGGGTGGCAACGTCTGGTATCTGCAGGCGGCCGACGAAGGCCACGGCTTTCGGAAGAAGCAGAATCGCGACGCGTACTACCGGACCTTCGCGCAATTCCTGATGAGCATGAGCAAATGACGCGCGGCGCCGGATTCCCGGCGCCGGCGGCCGTTATTTGCCGTTGGAACTTGCCGTGACCAGGGGCGAGGGTTGGTTGGCAAAATAGGCCGCGGCAATTTTCAGATCTTCGTCGGTAACGAGCAGCTTCGCCATGCCTATCATCACCACATTCTTGCGGCGGCCGCTGCGGTAGGCGGTCAACGCCTGCTCCAGATAATCGACATGTTGGCCTGCGAGCACCGCCGGTTTCGGCGTCAGCGGCGCCTCGACCCCGAGCCCATTCTCGCCATGACACGCGACGCAGGCAGCCACTTGTTTCGGCGACTTGCCGGTCACGGCGCCGCCCGGCTTCACGGGTTCGGACCCCTGCAAGTAGGCCGCGATGTCTTCGATATCCTGATCGGACAAGGAAGCCGCCTGCGCATGCATGGTCGCATGCGGCCGCTCGCCGCTGCGGTACTCCTGCAGCGCCGCGACAATGTACGACGCGTGCTGGTGGCGCAGCCGCGGAACGGTATAGTCCGGATAGGCGTTGCGGTGGTTTTCGATGCCGTGGCAGCCGTAGCAGGTATAGAACTTCTTCGCACCTTGCGCCGGATCACCGGCCGCATGTGCACCAAGCGACCAACTCAAACTCAACGCCGTGCCTGCAAGCCACACCACGCGTTTCAATTGAGAAAGCATCTAATTCTCCGGACCCAGGGGTTCAAATGGAGGGCTGATGTTAAAGAGTGGCCGGACAAAATGCCACTCGCGCCACGCCGGCCGCGCGACAGAACGTTCGCTCACGCTATAGAACGTCCGCCAAGTCCTGCAAAAAGACCGGGTCTGTCGGCTTGGTTCCCGAGGGGTAGCGGCAGGCCACCCGCCCGTCGCGATCGATCAGGAATTTCTCGAAATTCCAGCCGATGTCGCCGGGAAAGCCGTTGTCCTTGGCGGTCAGCCACGCATAAAGGGGATGCCGATGCGCGCCGTTGACCTCGATTTTTGCCGCGAGCGGGAAGCTCACGCCGAAGTTGAGCGAACAGAAGCTTTGGATTTCTGCCGCAGAGCCCGGCTCCTGCGCGCCGAATTGATTGCAGGGAAAACCCACCACCGCGAAATTCTGCGCCTTGAGTTCTTGGTAGAGTTCTTCCAGCCCTGCGTATTGCGGCGTGTAGCCGCACTTGCTCGCGACGTTCACTGCCAGGATCACCTTGCCGCGCAATGGAGCAAGCATGTCGGGCCCGCCGTCCAGGCCTTGCACGTTGAAGTCGAAGAAATTCGTCATTCACTTACATCCTGTTCAAGCGGCGCGGTCGCGCTTTTTGAGATGCACCAGCAACAACGACACCGCGGCCGGCGTGAGGCCGGGGATCCGCGCTGCCTGGCCGAGGGTTTCGGGGCGAACCTCGCGCAGGCGCTGGCGGGCTTCGTTCGACAATCCGCCGACATCGCCATAGTCGAGGTCGTGCGGCAGGCGCAGATTCTCGTTGCGCTGCTGACGTTCGATTTCGTCGAGCTGGCGCTGCAGATAACCCGAATATTTCGCCTGCACGTCGACCTGCAGCTTCACCTGCTCGGCGAGGCGTTCATCACTGCGCCACGCCGCGGCGTCGTTGGCCGGCGCAACCAGGTTCAAGTCATCGTAGCCAAGCTCCGGACGGCGTAATAGATCCAGGGCATGGGCCTCACGCAACAGCGGCGATCCGAGCTTGGCCTCGAGCTCGGGTCCGACGTCCACCGGCTGCACGACGGCGGCGGCAAGGCGCGAAACTTCGGCCGCGACGGCAGCGCTTTTTTCCTGAAAGAACGCCCAGCGGGAATCATCGATCAAACTTAAATTTCGGCCTTGCTCGGTGAGGCGCAGATCCGCGTTGTCTTCACGCAGGCTCAGGCGATACTCGGCGCGGCTGGTGAACATGCGATACGGTTCCGGAGCGCCACGGGTGATCAAGTCATCGACCAGCACGCCCAGATACGCCTGACTACGCGTCGGCCACCACGCGTCGCGTTCGCAGGCTTGCAGGGCGGCATTCAAGCCTGCCAGCAACCCTTGCGCCGCGGCCTCTTCGTAGCCGGTGGTGCCGTTGATCTGACCGGCAAAAAACAAACCCGGGAGGAACTTGCACTCCAAGCTGTGCTTGAGGTCGCGGGGATCGAAGAAATCATATTCGATGGCATAGCCCGGACGGGTGATGTGAGCGCGCTCGAAGCCGCGGATGCTGCGGACGAACTCGTATTGAACGTCGAAGGGCAGGCTCGTGGAGATGCCATTGGGGTAGATTTCATGGGTGTCGAGACCCTCGGGCTCGACGAAGATCTGATGCGATTGCTTGTCGGCGAAGCGCACGACCTTGTCTTCCACCGATGGGCAGTAACGCGGGCCGACACCCTCGATCAAACCGCTGAACATGGGCGAGCGGTCGGTGGCGCCGCGAATGATCTCGTGGGTGCGCGGGTTGGTTGCCGTGATGTGGCAGGGCAATTGCCGCGGATGCTGATCGCGCGTGCCCAGGTAGGAGAATACCGGCCGCGGCTCATCGCTGTGTTGTTCGCGCATCACCGAAAAATCTATGCTGCGGCCGTCGATTCGCGGCGGCGTGCCGGTCTTCAGGCGGCCGACCCGCAAGTTCAATTCGCGCAGCCGCGACGCCAGACGCAGCGACGGCGGATCGCCGGCACGGCCGCCGGCATGATTCTCCAGGCCGACGTGAATCCTGCCGCCGAGGAATGTGCCCACGGTCAGCACCACCGCGCGCGCCCGAAATTGGATGCCGCTCTGGGTGACGACCCCGACGACGCGGCCGCCTTCCATCAAGAGGTCGGCGGCTTCTTGCTGAAACAGCGTCAAATTCGTCTGTGTCTCGAGAGCACGGCGAATCGCGCGCTTGTAGAGCTGGCGATCGGCTTGCGCGCGCGTGGCGCGCACCGCGGGTCCCTTACTGGCATTGAGAGTGCGGAATTGGATGCCGGCTTGGTCGGTTGCCGCCGCCATCGCTCCCCCCAACGCGTCGATTTCCTTGACCAAGTGGCCCTTGCCGATACCGCCGATGGCAGGATTGCAACTCATCTGCCCCAGCGTCTCGATATTGTGAGTCAGCAGCAGGGTGGGCCGGCCCATGCGCGCGGCCGCCAGCGCGGCTTCGGTGCCTGCGTGGCCGCCGCCGATCACGATCACTGCATATTCCGCCGCGAAACGCATCATGCTGAATCCACTCGATTTTCAAGAGGCGCCACTGTAATCGCCCAGCGCTCAAAGCGCCACGGGAACCTAATGGCTCCCAGGCGGCCCTAAGCGTTAAGGCGGCGTTGCCTTAGGCTAGCCGTCGTGACCAACCAGTGGACAATTAGACGTTTCCGCGGAAACGTGGCGGGAGTTGAATGCCATGAACAATCTCCATCGACTGGTGGCGGCGCTGATGACTCTGCTGATGGGCGCCCTCTTGGTACCCAACGTTGCCGCCGCAGCGCCGCAAATCGGCCAGCCCGCGCCTGACTTTACAAGCACGGACAGCAAGGGTGAATCGGTGTCCTTGAATCAGTACCGGGGTAAGACCGTGGTCCTGGAATGGACCAACGCCGACTGTCCCTACACCCGCAAGCACTACAGCAGCGGCAACATGCAGGGGGTGCAAGCGCTGGCGCAAAAGAACGGCGTGGTATGGCTGACGGTAATTTCTTCGGCTCCGGGCAAACAGGGCTATGTGAACGGACCCGCCGCCGATGCGCTGACGACGTCGCGCGGCGCCGCGCCGACGGCGGTATTGCTGGATCCTTCGGGAACCGTGGGGCGTCTGTACGGCGCCAAGACCACGCCGCACATGTTCGTGATCGACAAGAATGGAACGCTGCAATACATGGGCGGCATCGACAGCCTCGCCACCGCCGAAGTCGACGACATCCCGAAGGCCGAGCCGTATCTCAAGGAAGCCATGCTGGCCGTCACCCAGGGCGCGCCGGTCGCGCACCCGGTGACCAAGCCTTATGGATGCGCGGTCAAATACTGATCGCCTCGGCCGCCCACTTACTCGACGGCGACGGGAATACCCGCAAATTTTCCGGCCCACGCCTTGGGTCCGGTGTCATGCACCGACACCCCGTCCGAACTCACCGCCACCGTGACCGGCATGTCGTGCACCTCGAATTCGTACACCGCTTCCATGCCGAGTTCGGGAAACGCGACGATGCGGCTGCCGCGAATGGCGTTCGACACCAGAAAGGCGGCGCCGCCCACCGCAATCAAGTAGGCCGAGCGGTGCTTGGCGATGGACTCGACGGTCTCGGGACCGCGCTCCGCCTTCCCGACCATCGCGAGCAGTCCCGACTTGCCGAGCATGGTGTCGGTGAAGCGATCCATGCGATTGGCGGTGGTGGGGCCCGCAGGTCCCACCACTTCCGTGCCCACGGGGTCGACCGGGCCGACGTAGTAAATTACGCGGCCACGAAAATCGAGGCCGTCCGGCAGCGGCTGTCCGGCGTCGAGCAAGGCGCAGATGCGCTTGTGTGCGGCATCGCGGCCGGTCAAGAGCTTTCCTGACAGCAACAAACGCTCGCCGGGCTTCCAACTGGCTATCTCGGCACGCGTCAGCCCCTCAAGCGATACGCGGCGTGCGCTGGCATCGGCGCTCCACGTCACCTTCGGCCAGAGATCGAGATTCGGCGGCTCGAGAACCGCGGGGCCCGAGCCGTCGAGCGTGAAATGAATGTGGCGGGTGGCGGCACAGTTGGGGATTACGGCCACCGGCAGCGACGCCGCATGCGTGGGGTAGTCCAGCACCTTGACATCGAGCACGGTGGTCAAGCCGCCGAGTCCTTGCGCGCCGATGCCGAGGGCGTTGACCCGCTGGAATATTTCCAGACGCAGTTTCTCCAAGGGAGTCTTTGCGCCGCGTGCGATGAGATCGCCGATGTCGATGGGATCCATCAGCGATTGTTTGGCGAGCAGCATGGCCTTCTCGGCGCTGCCGCCAATGCCCACTCCGAGCATGCCGGGCGGGCACCAGCCGGCGCCCATTTCCGGCACCATTTCCAAGACCCAGTCGGCGACCGAATCCGATGGATTCAACATCGCAAACAGGGATTTGTTTTCCGAGCCGCCGCCCTTGGCGGCGACCGTAATCTCGACCGCATCTCCCGCCACCAACTCGGTGTGGATCACCGCCGGCGTATTGTCGCGGGTGTTGGCGCGCTTGAACGCAGGGTCAGAGACGATGGACGCGCGCAATTTGTTGTCGGGATTGAGATAGGCGCGCCGCACGCCTTCGTTGATCATGGTCGAAAGATCGGTGCTGGCGTCCCAGCGCACGCCCATCCCCACCTTGACGAACACCACCACGATGCCCGTGTCCTGGCAAATGGGGCGGTGACCTTCGGCGCACATCCGTGAATTGGTGAGTATCTGTGCAATGGCATCGCGCG
>DATLVV010000567.1:0-5757 GCA_035577165.1 Steroidobacteraceae bacterium
AGGTCAGGATGGCCGCGCGGGCGCCGAACGGCGCCAGGCGCTCGCAGGCTCGGTGCTGCAGGTCACGAGCGCGCGTTTTAGCGGCTTCGAGCCCGAGCACGCTGGGGTAGGTCGGCTTGTCCCGGGCCGCATCGGCGCCGATGGCTTTGCCCAGATCCTCGATATTGCCCTCGACGTCGAGGATGTCGTCCTGAATTTGAAATGCGAGGCCGATGTCCTGCGCATAGCCGTCCAGTGCCTCCCATTTTGCGGAGCTCAAATCGGGCGCGCTGGCCGCCGCCAACAATACGCTGGCACGGATCAGCGCTCCGGTCTTGAGCCTGTGCATGGCTTCGAGATCGTGCAACTCGAGGTTGCCGCCGACCGCGGACAGATCCAGTGCTTGGCCGCCTGCCATGCCCGCGGTGCCGCTCGCTTCGGCGAGAATCCGAATCATCTTCAAACGCGCTTCGGGGCTCACCCCGGGGGCGCGATCACGCGCCAACAATGAGAACGCCAAGACCTGGAGCGCATCGCCGGCGAGGATGGCTGTCGCTTCGTCAAATGCGCGGTGCGTGGTGGGCCGGCCGCGACGCAGATCGTCGTCGTCCATCGACGGCAAATCGTCGTGAACCAAGGAGTAAGAGTGGATGAGTTCCACAGCCGCCGCCGGGGCGTCCAGTGTGTCAGGCTCCAATCCCAGAGCTTCTCCGGTGCAATAGACGAGCACCGGACGCAAGCGCTTGCCGCCGCCGAGCACCGCGTAGCGCTGCGCGGCATGCAGGCGCTGCGGTATCAGGTCCGCGGCCGGCAACGCGGCGTCGAGGACGGCCTGCACGCGTGACTGATAGCCGCGCAGTCGCGCCTCCATCGCATCCGCGCTCAGGAGCGTATCAGCCGGCTTTGGATTCTTCGGGAGTGAAGTCTTCAACTGCAGGCTCACCGGCCTTTTTGAGCAGGATCTCGACTTTTTGTTCGGCCTCTTTCAATGCCGTCTGGCAGGCACGGGTCAACATCACTCCGCGCTCGAAAGCAGCCAGTGATTCTTCGAGCGGCAGATCTCCCTGTTCGAGCCGTTCCACCAACTCTTCGAGGTCGCGCATTGCCGTTTCAAAGTCGGGTTGAGCGTCTTTTGCGGCTTTGGGGGTCGACATGTGGCGAACGGTACACATGCGCTGCCGCTGGGTCAAACCCCCGCCGGCAGGGGATCTTGGCGGGGAACATTGTCAAGTCGTGAGATGCGTCACAGCCATGGGGTCGCGTCGCGGCCACTTTTGAGTACCATTGGCAGTGGACAGCTATATGCGTATTTCAACCAAATCCATCGTCGCCAACGGGTGCCTGATTGCCGTCGTTGCGGCCACGTCGGCCTGTAGTCCGCGGCGCATTCCGCCGATGACGGTCACCGATCTCATGGAAGATCGCGTGATGCTGGACGGCGTGCTCATGAAATGCAACCAGAACAAATCCAAGGCGCGCACCGATGCCGATTGCCTGAACGCGCGCATCGCCATCGAGCGTCTTGCCAGCAAGAGCGATCCTGCCGACGAGGCGAAGCGTATCGAAGCCTTCGAACACACTCGCGAGCAATTGCGGTTGTCTCAGGACAAATTGCGCCAGGAACGCCAGGAACAAGAAGCCAAGACCAAAGTCGATGCATATCATCTGCCGCTGGTGCCGGTCGAACCCGCGCCGGCGCCCGCGCCCGCACCCGCGCCGACGCGACCGCCGTCCACCGCACTGTCGCCCCCGCCCTCCGGTGACAGCCCGGCGGTCATGAGCCAGTCGAACCCTTGAGTGTGTGCAGCGCCCGCGACGGGGCTCAACGGATGAGGCCGTCTTTGCGTAGGCGATTGGCCATGGGTGCCGCCACCCCGAGAGCGGCGGACGAACCCGATTCAATGTCCGTCGACTTCGCTTCCGTATCCATCGTGTATACCAGAGACGCTGTGTGCGTCTCGAAAACCTTCGACTGAAGCGTGACCTCGCCGTTGATCGTCGTGATCGTCGGCGCCGTCTGAAACTCTCCGTACACCACCGGCAGATCGTATACGCCGTAGCCGCCGGCGTAGACGCTGGTCCATCCCGAATCTATGGCCTTGTAGTAGGCGCCGCCGCGCGTATCGCTGCCGCCGCCCCCTTCCTGCGTGCCGAGCTTCATGGCGAGGAGATGCGTCGTGAGCACGGCGTCGGCTTGAGTCGAGGCCACGACGCGCTCGACGTTCTCACGAGTCAGCGCATCCTTCGACGTCATCGAGTCGCAACTGACGATCGCCACGGTCGAATCGCTCTTCAGTTGCGATGCCAACGCCCACTCGAACCCACAGCGCTGCGTGTAGTTTGGGCTGACGCCGATGACCAGCACCCTCTTGAACGACTGGTTATGAGGTGCGGCACCTTGCCAGCTGCCCTTGACCGAGGCGGTTGCGCCGCATCCGCAAAGCGATAGTGCGCCGAGCAGCAGGAGCGCAGGCCGGAGGGAGTGGCGCTTGGTTTGGCCGAGGTTTACGCGATGCACGGTGAACTCCTCGCTGGGGGTCTGGTCCCACTATACCCCCGGCCGCCATGCGTTAACCCCGCAGCTAGTCCCATTGACCGCGATGTTGCGCAAGCGTACAAGCGGGGGGCATTGGACTACGAGATCTCCGTCATGATTTTGCTGCCATTCGCACCGCTGCTGCTTATCGCTGTGCCGCCGGATGTGCTGATGGAATCGCTTGCCGCCTTCCTGATCTGAAAGACGACGCTGGGTAGCGCGCTTATCAGCGCGGATCCATTTGTTGCAGAACGATTACTCGAACCGATTAATGCGACGCAGCGGCGCACGCTTCATCTGATAATCCAATGATAATCCCACTGCCTTTTCTCTGCGCCCCTCGAGCCACGGTTCCTCGATCGTCGAGTCAGGGACCTAAGTCGTATTTCGCATCCGCGCTCATAGTAGTGGAATCCGGCAACTAGTTCGGTGGGTCGAATCGACGCGAACGCTATGCGTCCTAAATTGCTTGGGGCCCAGTATTTGAATTCGCGAGGAGTCGTTATGACACAGGCGATCAGGATTCGAGGGGCGCTGCTTTTCATGCTCGCCTTACTGGGCAGCGGCGGGGCCGCAGCGCAATCCACTGACGCTGAACTGAAGAGCAAACTCGACCAGGCGCTGCGCACCATTCAGGAATTGCAGAAGCGCGTCACCACTCTCGAGCAGCAGCAGAAGACGGCGCCGGCGGCCGTCGTTCCCGCACCGCCCGCGCCACCTGCGGAGCCGCCGCCGGCGCAGGTTGTCGCGCCGGCGAGTGCGGCCGAGAAGGGCGCGCCAAATGCCGACAAGGCGACACTCGAGATTTCCGGCAAGGTCCAGCTGGATTCGATCTACGATTTCAAGCGCATGAATCCGCAGTGGAACTCCACCGAGCGGCCGTCGCAGATTCCGGTCAACTGCCCGGGCACTCCGGGTGTCAATGACCCCGGATGCGGCAAAGACGGCGAGACGGTGTTCAGCATCCGCCAGACCTCGCTCGCCTTCAAGAGCACCATTCCCACGTCGGTCGGCGAGATCAAAACCGAGGAGAGCTTCGATCTGTTCGGTGTGGGCGGCGGCAATACGCAGATTCGCCTGCTCAATGCCTGGGGCGAGCTCGGGCGATTCGGCGTGGGGCAGTACTACACGCTGTTCATGAACATCGACATCTTTCCCAATACCATCGACTACTGGGGGCCGAACGGCACGGTGTTCATACGCAATCCGCAGATACGCTACACCGCCATCGACAATGGCGGCATGAAGGTGGCGTTTTCGTTGGAGGCGCCGAACTCCGCTATCGATACCGGCAAGGTGACTGCCATTGATCCGGCTCTCGGGCTCGTCGGTAAGACCTACTGGCCCGATCTCGTCGGCAAATTCAGCATCGATCGAGACTGGGGTCAGTTCCAGGTCGCCGCCATCCTGCGCGAGGTCGGTTACGAGAGTTCGAGCACCGCGAGCGCCAATCCGTCCGGCACGAAGACGGGCTGGGGCGTCAACGTCAACGGTCAATTCAAGACCGGGCCTCAAGATAGGATCATGGCGCAATTCGTCTACGGCCACGCCATTGCGAGCTACATGAACGATGGCGGTGTCGATCTCGCACCGAACTCCTCGATCAAGGCGGAGACGGTGCCCTCCTACGGCGGGATGCTTTACTACGATCACTACTGGAACGAGGCGTTTTCCAGTTCGATCGGGGTGAGCATGCATCACCAGGATAACCTGGGTGGACAGTTGCCGAACGCATATCGCCAGGGCACGTACGCATCGACCAACATCCTGTGGTATCCGGCGAAAAACGTGATGACCGGCGTCGAATTTATTTACGGCAAGCTCGAGCAGTTCGACCGCGCTACTGCTGACGATCCGCGATTGCAGTTTTCGGCCCAGGTCAAGTACTAGCTGCCGGTTGCGGTACCGGCGTTCGACACCATGCGCGGGCGCCGCCAGGCGCCTCGGCGAGGAGCAGCACCAGTGAATTTCCTGCAAGAATTCCCGATCGTCATCATCGACGAGGACTATGAGGCCAAGCACGTAGCCGGACACGGCATGCGTCGGCTCGCCGCGGCCATCGAGGGCGAGGGCTTTCGGGTCGTTGGCGGCATCGCCTACGAAGACGCGCGGCGCCTGGCGCAGGGCTTCAACTCCGAATCGTGCTGGCTCATTTCCGTCGACGGCGCCGAAGCGAAGGAAGGCCAATGGAACATTCTGGAAGAGATCCTCGCCGTCAAACGCAAACGCAACGATCGCCTGCCGATCTTTCTGTTCGGCGATGAGCGGACCGCCGAGGTGATCCCGGCCAGGATCTTGAAGCACGCGAACGCCTTCATGCGGCTCTGGGAGGACTCGCCCGAATTCCTGGCGCGCACCATCGCCCGATCGGCGCAGCTATACCTGGATCGTCTGCCGCCGCCGATGTTCAAGGCACTGATGGACTATACGATGCATGCCAGCTATTCCTGGCACACGCCCGGCCACGCCGGCGGCGTCGGCTTCCGCAAGAGTCCGGTCGGACAGCTGTTCTACAGCTTCTTTGGCGAGAATACCTTGCGCTCCGACATTTCCGTATCGGTCGGTGAGTTGGGCTCGCTGCTAGACCACACCGGTCCCATCGCCGCCGGGGAGCGCAACGCGGCGCGCATTTTCGGTTCCGACGAAACGCTGTTCGTCGTCGGCGGAACTTCGACGGCCAATAAGATCGTCTGGCACGGCATGGTCGGACGGGGTGACCTTGTGCTGTGCGATCGTAACTGCCACAAATCAATTCTGCATTCCCTCGTGATGACGGGCGCGACTCCCATTTACCTCGTGCCGTCGCGCAACGGCCTGGGGATCATCGGGCCGATTTCGCGCGACCAGTTCACCCCGGAGTCGATGCGCAAAAAGATCGCGGCCAATCCCTTTGCCAAGGAGAGCAGCGGCAAGGTGCGGCTGATGGTGATGACGAATTCGACCTACGACGGCATGTGCTACAACATCGATGCCATCAAGGAATCCCTGGGCGACTCGGTCGACGTGCTGCACTTCGACGAGGCGTGGTACGCCTACGCGAATTTTCACGAATTCTACGACGGTTACCACGGCATTTCTTCCGAGCATCCGTCGCGCGCGACCAACGCAATCACCTTTGCCACTCAATCAACCCACAAACTTCTCTCCGCACTGTCACAGGCGTCGATGATCCACATCCAGAACGGCGAGAAGCGAAAGCTCGACATGACCCGTTTCAACGACGCCTTCATGATGCACACGTC
>DATLVV010000568.1:0-4143 GCA_035577165.1 Steroidobacteraceae bacterium
CAAGCAGGTGCAGCCACGGGTGTTCGCGGGCTTGTTCCCGGTGAGCTCCGACGACTATGAGCAATTCCGCGAAGCGCTCAAGAAGCTCAAGCTCAATGATTCGGCGCTGCATTTCGAGCCTGAGGTTTCCACCGCATTGGGGTTTGGATTTCGCTGCGGCTTCCTGGGGTTGCTGCACATGGACATCGTGCAAGAACGACTTGAACGCGAGTATGACCTTGACCTCATCACCAGCGCGCCGACCGTCATCTATGAAGTCAAGCTGACGGACGGGTCGGTCATCAATGTCGACAATCCGACCAAGTTGCCGCCGCAGGACCGTATTGCCGAGCTGCGCGAACCCATCATCACCGCCAACATCCTGGTGCCTCCGGATCACGTGGGCGCGGTGCTGACCCTGTGCAGCGAAAAGCGCGGCGTGCAGAAAAAAATGCTGTTCCTCGGCAGCCAGGTGTCGCTGCAGTACGAATTGCCCCTGGCCGAAGTGGTGCTCGACTTCTTCGACCGGCTCAAGTCGGCGAGCCGCGGCTATGCATCGTTCGACTACGAATTCAGCCACTTTCAGGCCGCACCTCTGGTCAAGCTCGACGTCCTGATCAACGGCGATCCGGTCGATGCGCTGTCGCTCATCGTCCATCGCGACAATTCCTACAACCGCGGCCGCGAACTGGTCGACAAGATGCAGGAACTGATTCCGCGGCAGATGTTCGATATCGCCGTGCAGGCGGCCATCGGCAGCCATATCATCGCGCGCGCCAGCGTCAAGGCCATGCGCAAGAACGTGTTGGCCAAGTGCTACGGCGGCGACATTACGCGCAAGCGCAAGCTTCTGGAGAAGCAGAAAGCCGGCAAGAAGCGCATGAAGCAGGTGGGTCAGGTCGAAATTCCGCAGGAGGCGTTTTTGGCCGTGTTGCAGGTCGGCAAGAAGACCAATTGAGTTGATTTTTATCGGGGGATTTTCGTGAAAGATGGCGATAACCTTTTCATGGTTCTGCTTTGCGCGGGCATCGTCTGCGTGCTGGTGATTTTGGCGGACGGCTGGTTCTACCGGCCGAAGCGGGATCCCGGCGCCACCAGCGTGGCGGAGCCGACGCTGCCGAAAATGGCCGGCTATGCGCTGGTGCTGCTGTCGGTTTTGATGCTGTGGCGCCTGTTCCGTTATGAGGCGGTGGATTTCAGCCTCATGCTGGTGGTGGTCGGGGTCGTATCGGGCCTGATCTGGGCGTTGGATCAAGCATTCTTCGCGCGCCGCCGCAAGGTCGCCGCCGTAGCGGCCGGCACCCCGGCTGAACGCGTGCGCGAGCCCATAGCCGTTGAATATGCGCGCTCCTTCTTTCCGGTGATCGTCCTGGTGTTGGTGATCCGCTCGTTCTTGTTCGAGCCCTTCCGTATCCCGTCCGATTCGATGATGCCCACCCTGTACGACGGCGATTTCATTTTCGTCAGCAAGTATTCCTACGGATTGCGCCTGCCGGTGAGCAACACATTGCTGGTGGCGACCGGCACCCCGCAGCGGGGCGATGTGATCGTCTTCCGTCTGCCGCCCAACCCGAAAATCAACTACATCAAGCGCCTGGTCGGTCTCCCCGGGGACCACGTCCGCGTGGACGAGAACAATCAGCTCTATGTGAACGACAAGCCCATGCCGGAGGAGCGGGGACCCGCCTACACCGGCCCCAAGCAGGACATGTGGAACTACGTCGGCGCCCCCACCGCGTTCGAGACGCTGGGTGACAAGCGCCACCGCATCATGTTCTCGGCCGGAAACGCCAAATCCGGGGAATGGGTGGTGCCGGCCGGCCACTATTTCTTCATGGGCGACAATCGCAATAACAGCAAGGACAGCCGCTTTCTCGACGATGCCGAGGCGCCGGGCTTCGTCCCGGAGCAGAATCTGGTGGGTAAAGCGGTGCGAATTTGGCTTAATCTCGATACTCGTGACGGACCTCTCTGGCGGCGGGTCTGGAATACGATTCAATAAGGCCATTTTTAGGGAGGCCGGGATATGAAGCTATCTATGGGACGTCAGCAGGGCATGACCTTCATCGGCCTGCTTTGCATACTCGTATTGTGCGGCGTCATCGGTTACGCCGGCGTACGGCTGGTGCCGGTGTACTTGAACTACATGAAGCTCGCGCGAACCTTGGAGTCGGCAGCGACCGAGTTCAAGGGCGAAGCCCCCAATCTGGACGGGGTGCGCAAGTCCATTGACCGGCATTGGGCCATCGAGGACATCACCGGCATCGATCAAAAGGATATCGAGATCACCAAGGATGAGGGTGGTCTGACCTTGCACGCGGTCTACGATGACACCGTGCCGTACATCGCCAACGTGTCGCTGTCCGTGCATTTCGACAAGACCGTGAAGGTGCAGTGAACCCACCGCACAAATCGGATGCACTCCTCAACTGGGTCGAGCAATCACTTGGCCACGTCTTCACGCAACCGGAGCTGTGCTACGCGGCGGTGACCCACCGCAGCGCCGGTTCCGATCACAATGAGCGCCTGGAATTCCTCGGCGACTCGATTCTCAATTGCGCTGTGGCGCGCATGCTATACGATGCGCACAGCCAGGTTGACGAAGGGGCGCTGTCGCGGCTCCGGGCGACCTTGGTCAGCGGCGAGACCCTCGCGCAAATCGCCGCCGAGCTCAAATTGGGCGAGCACCTGCGGCTGGGGGCCGGTGAGCTGAAGTCGGGTGGCTATCGCCGGGCATCGATCCTGGCGGATGCATTGGAGGCGATTTTGGGAGCGATTTTTCTGGATTCCGGGTTCGAGGCCGCCGCGGCGGCGGTGGCGCGCATCATAGGGCCGAGGATGTCGGAGTTGCCGGCGGCGGACTCGCTCAAGGACCCCAAGACCCGCCTGCAGGAAGTTCTGCAGGCGCACGGCCTCGCCTTGCCCATCTATACCCTGACCGCGGTGACCGGCGATCCTCATTCCCAATCGTTCACCGTCAGTTGCGAGGTGCCCGTGCTCGACGTGTCGGCCGTGGGCGAGGGCGGCAGCCGCCGCCGCGCCGAGCAGCTGGCGGCCGCGAAGTTGCTGCAATTGCTGCCGCCCGAGATACGGAAGCCGGCATGAGCGAGTCGAAGTTTCACGCCGGGCATGTGGCCATCGTCGGCCGGCCGAATGTCGGCAAATCGACGCTGGTGAATGCCCTGGTGGGCCGCAAGGTGTCCATCGTCACCGCCAAGCCGCAAACCACGCGCCATCGTATTTTGGGGGTGGTGAACCGGCCCGATGCGCAGCTGGTGCTGGTCGATACCCCGGGCCTGCACGAATCGACGCGCCGCGTGATGAATCAATACATGAACCGGGTTGCCATCTCATCCTCCCAGGATGCCGATGTCATCCTGTTCGTGATGGAGGCGATGCGGCTCACCGATGAAGACCTGTGGGTGTGGGAGCGTGTGCGCGGCTTGAAGCAGCCCTTGTTCGTGGTGGTCAACAAGGTCGACCGCGTCTTTCCCAAGGAGCAGCTGCTGCCCTTCCTCGAGGAGCTGACGGAGCGCATCCCGGCCTCTGGAATCGTGCCGGTATCAGCGCTGGAGTCTGATAATCTTGATCGTCTGGTCGATGTCGTCGGTGCGAGATTGCCGGTGTCGCCGCCGCTGTTCGCCTCCGATGTGGTCACCGACCGCGATGAGCCGTTTCACGCGGCCGAGATCGTACGTGAGAAGCTGACGTTGAAGCTGCGCGAGGAATTGCCTTATGGCATCAATGTGCAAATCGAACGCTTTGCGGATGAACACAATCGCATCATGATCAATGCCGTCATCTGGGTTGAGCGGGCCGGGCAAAAGGCCATCGTGATCGGCCAGGGCGGCGAGCGCTTGAAGGAAATCGGCCGCCTCGCCCGCATCGAACTCAACGATCTGTGGCAGCGTTCGGTGCATTTGGAATTGTGGGTCAAGGTCAAGGAAAACTGGGCCGACAGCGAAATGGCGCTGCGCCAGTTTGGGTACGACACCTTGTGAAGAGCTGGGGCAGGCCCTCCGGCAGGGCGTCCGCCCGGCGGGTGTGGCTGGCGCCGGCCTACGTCCTGCACCAATACCCGTACCGCGACACCAGCCGTATCGTGGAGGTCTTCACCGGCGACCACGGAAGGCTTACCCTGTTCGCGCGCGGTGCCAACGGACC
>DATLVV010000569.1:0-3557 GCA_035577165.1 Steroidobacteraceae bacterium
CACCCGGCAATTTGCCTATACGCGCACGCTCGAGGAGAGCTACCAGCAACGCATCCTCGAATTGCTCGAGCCGATGATCGGCGCCGGACGGGTGCGCGCGACGGTCACTGCCGACATGGACTTCACCGTCACCGAGCAGACGCGCGAAAACTATGACCCGGCAAAGACGGCAGTACGCAGCGAACAGACCAGCAATGAGCAGCGCCGCGGCGGCGACGGCGTGGAAGGAATTCCGGGTGCATTGAGCAATCAACCGCCGGGAACCTCGGGCGCGCCCAACATTCCGGGCGCGGCAACGCCGGGCAACCCTGCGCCGGCCACCGCCGACGCCGGCGCCGCAGGCGCAACGCAGGCGGCGGCGGCCGGCAGCGGACCCAGCTCGAGCGCCCAGCGCAGCACCCGCAATTTCGAAGTCGACCGCACGCTGTCGTACGTGAAACAGCCTGTGGGTGTATTGAAACGGCTCAATGTCGGCGTCGTGCTCGATGATTGGCAGAAGGTGGACGCCGACGGCAAGGTCACCACTTCGCCCATGAGCGAGGAGGACATCAAACGCTTCTCGCAATTGGTGCGCGAATCCATCGGGATCAAGGAAGACCGCGGCGACCAATTGAACGTGCTCAATCAGACCTTCAAGAGCAACGCGCCCCTCGCGCCCGTCGACGGGCCGCCGTTGTGGGAGACACCGTGGGTCACCCAGTTGGCCAAGCAGCTTTTGGGCGCGGCGCTGGTACTGGTGGTGGCATTCCTGGTCCTGCGGCCATTGATGAAGTCGCTGACCAAAGGCGCGCCGCGGCGCGCCGCGGGCGAAGCCGGCGACCTCGCCGGCGATCGGGTGAGTATTTCAGGGCAGGGCGGCGATGCCATCAAGCTTGCTCCGAGCTTCGAGCAGCAGATCGCGGCCGCGCGCACCCTGGTCGGACAGGATCCCCGGCGTGCGGCGCAAGTAGTCAAGGAATGGGTCTCCGCAGATGGCTAACAAGCCCGACGATCTTGCCGGCACGCAGCGCGCCGCCATCCTGTTGATGAGCCTGGGCGAGCAGGACGCCGCGAATGTGCTCAAGCAACTGGACGCCCGTGAAGTCCAGAAATTGGGCATCGCGATGGCCGAACTCAAGGAGGTCTCGCGCGAGCAGATGACCTCCGTGCTCGACAAGTTCATCGGCGTGGCCGACTCGAAGGCGAACATGGCCGGCGGATCGCAGGATTTCGTGCGGCGGGTGCTGACGCAGGCCGTCGGCAAACAGAAGACCGACATGCTGCTCGACCGCGTCACGGCGGGTCAAACGGGTCAGGGCATCGAAGCGCTGAAGTGGATGGAATCGAAAGCGGTCGCGCAAATCATCAGCGGCGAACATCCGCAGATCGCCGCCATCGTCTTGTCGCATCTCGAACCCGAACAGGCCGCCGGCATTCTGCCGCTGCTGACCGAGGACATGCGTACCGAGGTCTTGATGCGCATCGCCACGTTGAACGAAGTGCCGCAGTCGGCGCTCACCGAACTCGACCAGCTGGTCGAGAAGCAGGCCAACGCGGCGCCTCCCACGACGCTGCGCCGCATCGGCGGCGCGCGCACGGTCGCCAATATCTTGAACGCCATGGAGCGCGACAAGAGCGGCGAAGAACTCGGCAAGATAGAAAAGGCCGATGGCGACATGCACGGCAAGATCAAAGACCTGCTGTTCATCTTCGACAATCTATTGAATGTCGACGACCGCGGCATTCAGGCGCTGCTGCGCGAGGTGGGGTCCGATACCCTGGCCGTCGCGCTGCGCGGCGCCGAGCCCGAAGTGCAGGAGAAGATCCTCAAGAACATGTCGAAGCGCGCGGCGGAAATCCTCAAGGACGACATGGAAGCGCGCGGTCCGGTGAAACTCACCGATGTCGAGGCGGCGCAAAAGGAAATCGTGGTCGTCGCGCAGCGTCTGGCCGAGGAAGGCACCATCAGTCTGGGCGGCAAGGGCGGCGGCGAATTTGTCTGACCCCACGCTCAAAGCGGCCTCGGGCAGCGCACAGCTCTGGACCGCGCCCGACATGGGAAGCCCCGTCGCGCCGCAGAAGATGGCCACGGTGGCCGGTCTCGCGGACCTGCAAGCCGAGGCGCACAAGGAGGCGTTCGAGCAGGGGTTGGCCGAAGGCCGGGAGGCCGGGCGCGCGGAGGTTCGGGCGCAGGTCGAGCGGTTGTCCGGAATGTTCTACGATCTGGCCAAGCCGTTCGAGGTGCTGGACGCCGAGGTGGAGCGCGAACTTCTGACCTTGTCCATGGCGCTGGCGCGGCAAATCGTGCGCCGCGAGCTCAAAACCGACCCAACCCAGATCATCGGCATCATTCGCGAAGCCATCGCCGCATTGCCGGTGGCGGCCCGCGATGTGCGCGTGCACCTGCATCCCGAGGATGCAGCCGTGGTGCGGCAGCATCTGGCGCCGACCGAAAACGAGCGCGCCTGGGTGATCGTCGAAGATCCGGTCATGGCGCGCGGCGGCTGCCAAGTCAGCACCAGCACATCGCGCATCGACATGCGGTTGGAGACCCGGCTCGGCGCAATGCTGAGCGAACTCTTGGGCACGGAACGGCATAGCGAGGGAGCGCGCGGATGACCGCCGCGCCACGGCCGCGCCCGCAGCACTGGGCGAAGGCGCTGGTCAAGGCGCGCGAGCGCATGTCCAGCGCCAGCGACATCGTCGTCGAGGGCACCCTGAATCGCATGGTCGGCATGACTCTGGAGGCCGTGGGCTGCGAAGCGGCCGTGGGCGGACGGTGTCTGGTCGATACCGCGGAAGGCAGGCAGATCGAGGCCGAAGTGGTCGGATTCTCGGGGGACAAATTGTTCTTGATGCCCACCGGCGACATGCGCGGCATGATGCCCGGGGCGCGCGTCATACCGACGCACAGTGAGTCGTCGGTGGCCGTGGGCGATCAATTACTCGGCCGGGTGCTGGACGGCGCGGGCCGGCCGCTGGACGGTTTCGGCGAGCTGCGCTGCACGGATCGGGTTTCGCTCACGGGGGAGCCGTTGAATCCGCTGATGCGACGGGCGATTCGCGATCCGCTCGATGTGGGCGTTCGTTCGATCAACGCTCTGCTCGCGGTCGGCGGCGGACAGCGCATCGGCCTGTTCGCCGGTTCCGGCGTCGGCAAGTCGGTGCTGCTCGGCATGATGACCCGGTACACCAAGGCCGACGTCACCGTGGTCGGATTGATCGGCGAGCGTGGCCGCGAGGTGCAGGACTTCGTGAGCAACACCTTGGGACCCGACGGCATGCGGCGCGCGGTGGTGGTCGCGACCCCGGCCGACAATCCGCCGCTGATGCGCCTGCACGGCGCCTGGCTGGCCACGGCCATTGCGGAATATTTTCGCGACCGCGGGCTCAAAGTCCTGCTGTTGCTCGATTCACTGACCCGCTTCGCGCAGGCGCAACGCGAAATTGCGCTTGCCATCGGTGAACCGCCGGCAACCAAGGGCTATCCGCCCTCGGTGTTCGCGCGTCTGCCGCAGCTGGTGGAGCGCGCCGGCAACAGCGACCGCGGCGTCGGCTCGATCACGGCGTTTTATACC
>DATLVV010000570.1:0-2489 GCA_035577165.1 Steroidobacteraceae bacterium
ACCATGTATACCGGCAATGCCGTGAAGGCCTGGCGCAAGATCGCCTTGTCCGAAGCGCAGTATGTTGAATTTTTCGAGACGCTGCACCGAAAGGCCGCGGAATACCGTGGCCGCATGCATGTGCATTTTCACGAGATGGGACTGCTCGAAGAGCTGCGTTATCGCCTGCTGCATCCGGCGGCACTTTTGATCGTGCTGCCGAATGGACTCGTCAAGCTGATCAACGCCCTACCCTTCATATGCGGAGACCTCCGCCGCCAACCACTCGCGGAGATCTGGGGCAATTTTCAGCGGGCTTGGCGCGATCCCCGTGTGGCCGGTTTCATCGAGGACCTGGCGAAAGATCCCGGCAAGACCTCGACGTTGCACCGCTGGGTCTTCGTATGAGTGCGCCGGCCGCGGAAATCGGCGTCGTATCCTCGCTGCAGCGGCTGCTGTCGATCTTCTCGATGGTGCGATACCGGTTTTTTCTCTACGCAGGTCTCCTACCGTATCTCCTGGGCTCGGCGTGGGCTTACGCGAGCAGCGGTGCTCTCGACGTGCGAATCTTTTTGAGCGGCCTGGGAGGGGTCGTGCTGTCCGTCATCGGCGTCGAAGCCTTCAATGAGTATTTCGACTCGCGCATGGGGACTGACCGGGTGTTCAACCCCGAGGACGTGCCGCCGATGTCGAGCTGGGTTCTGTGGCTCGGGATTGGTGCATTCGCCGCTGCGCTCGCGGTGGGCGTGTATCTTACCCTGCGCGGCGGATGGCCGATTTTCGCCTTTGCGCTGGCGGGCGGCATGGCCGCAATATTCTATGTCGCCCCGCCGATCCGCTGGGCCTATCGCGGCTTGGGTGAACTTGTCATCGCCCTGTCATACGGACCGTGGATGGTGCTGGGCAGCGTGTATCTATACACCCGCGCACTTTCGTGGGGCGCGCTCATCGCTTCGCTGGTGCCGGGCCTCCTCATCATGGCGCTCGCGGTAGTCAATGCCATCCCCGATTTTCACCAGGACCGGCTCGTTGGAAAGCGCAACCTCGTTGTCAGGCTCGGCCGCGCGCGCGCGGTACGGTTATACGTGGGGCTTGCCGGGGCGGGGCTCGCTGTCGTACCCATCGGCGTCGCCTGCGGCCTGTTTCCCCGGGCAACCCTCGCGGCGCTCCTTGCTCTGCCGCTCTTGGTGTCGAGCGCGCGCAGCGCCATCCACACCTTCGAAACACCCCGGCTGTTTGTGCCGGCAATCCGCAGCATTGTCCGCTGCTACCTTGCTGCGCTGCTGCTGTTCATCGGCGGGATTCTACTGTCGGCCTCGCCGTTGCCCGGATGAACGCCCAAATCAATCGTCTGCGGGGACCACTGCTCGTGTCCTGGCAGATCACGCGCGATTGCGACCTTGCCTGCCTGCACTGCTGCACGGACTCGGCGCCGGGTAAGCGATTGCCCGGCGAGCTCAACGCCGCGGAGGCGATCAAGCTGGTCGATGACATCATTCGCTGCGAGGTTCCGTACGTCATGCTATGTGGGGGAGAACCCTTGGTGGTCCCGCATTTCATGAATTTGGCTGAAAGCTTGGGTCGAGCCGGCGTATTACTCAAGATCGAAACCAACGGCCAACGATTCGACACGGCCATCGCCGAGCGGCTGGCGCACCTACCCATTCGCTCGGTGCAGATCAGCCTCGATGCCGACACCCAGGAAACCTATGGCCGGCAACGCCCCGGCGGCTCCCTCGCCAGGGTGCACGCAGCGTGCCGTGCCGCACGAGCGGCCGGCCTGCCGCTCGAGATCACTTTCGCTCCCACCCGGCTCAATCTGCATGAGGCGGATGCCGTCATCGAGCGGGCCCGCCTCTTGGGAGCATTCCGCTTCAACACCGGCAAGCTGATGCGAATCGGCACGGCGGCGCGGCTGTGGGGCAAACTTGAGCCATCGGCAGCCGAGTACACGCTATTTCGCGCCACCCTGGATCGCCAGAGCGCACGTGTAGGCTCTGAAATGGAACTTTGCTATAGTCCGTTCGAGATGAGCGAAGCGTTGCGGCAAAATCTGACGGAGCCGCCGGCAACGCTCTTGGTACTGCCCACCGGCTGGGTGAAAGTAGCCGCCGCTCTGCCGCACATCTGTGCGGACTTGCGGCGCGACACGATCGCCGAGGCTTGGGCTGCATACCGCGAGGCTTGGGCGAGCGACGCGGTGAGCTCGGCAATTCGCCGGGCGATTGGCGATGAATCGCTTCACGCTGAAGCGAACTTGTGGAATTCGATGTCGGCTGTTCAGGTTGGGACCAAATCCATGGAGCGTACGTGAGCGACCTTAATGTGAAGTTGGAAGACAAGACTGCCACTGCCAAATCCTCCGCGCCGGCCGATACGGCCCGCAAGCAGGCCTGGGAAACGCCCAAGCTGGAGGAAGTCTCGGAACAGGTGATGGCGCAGCCCTATATCCGCTTTACCTGAGTAGTCGGGTATTGGCGCAGGGCGCACGGTCGATGAGTACCGTGCAC
>DATLVV010000571.1:0-5132 GCA_035577165.1 Steroidobacteraceae bacterium
CTGTTGCAGGCGCTGGGAGATCAGTACCGGGACTACATGCGGCGCACCAAGCGCTTGATTCCAGCCATCTATTGAACGAATTTCGGAGGCTGCCGATGCATCCCTTTCCTCATCGCTACGTCGTCAATGCCACCATGCGCCCGGGAGGGGACGTGCCCCTGTCCGCGGAAGGCGTCAGAGTCATCGAATCGGCGCCGCCGAAGGAGTTCGACGGGCCCGGCAATCAATGGTCGCCCGAGGGCCTTCTGACTGCGGCCGTGGCGGATTGCTTCGTGTTAAGTTTTCGCGCGATCGCCGCGGCATCGAAGTTTGCCTGGCTCGGCCTCGATGCGTGCACCGAAGGCACGCTGGACCGCATCGACGGCAAGATGCGCTTCACCCGGTTTGATACGCACGCCAGACTGCAGGTGCCCGCCGGCGCCGACGTCGAACGCGCGAAGAAATTGCTCGAAAAGGCCGAACTCGCCTGCCTGGTGTCCAATTCCTTGAGCAGCGAACGCCATCTCACCGTCGAGGTGATTGCCGCCTGATACCGGCGCGGCCGGCGGTCAATCGTCCATCAGGAAGCTGCGAAGCTGCTCGCTGCGGCTGGGATGGCGCAGTTTGCGCAGCGCCTTGGCCTCGATTTGCCGGATGCGCTCACGCGTCACGTCGAACTGCTTGCCGACTTCTTCGAGCGTGTGGTCGGTATTCATGTCGATGCCGAACCGCATGCGCAGCACCTTCGCCTCGCGCGGCGTCAGCTGGGCCAGGACCGAGTGCGTGGTTTCACGCAGCGATTCCGTGGTCGCCGAGTCGATGGGCGAGGATACCGACGTATCCTCGATGAAGTCGCCCAAATGCGAGTCCTCGTCGTCGCCGATCGGCGTCTCCATGGAGATCGGCTCCTTGGCGATCTTCAGCACTTTGCGCACCTTGTCCTCGGGCATTTCCATGCGCACCGCGAGTTCTTCAGGCGTGGGTTCGCGGCCCATTTCCTGGAGCATTTGCCGGGAGATGCGGTTCAGCTTGTTGATCGTTTCGATCATGTGCACCGGAATGCGGATGGTGCGGGCTTGGTCGGCGATGGAGCGGGTGATGGCCTGGCGGATCCACCAAGTCGCATAGGTTGAAAATTTGTAGCCGCGGCGATACTCGAACTTGTCGACAGCCTTCATCAAGCCGATGTTGCCTTCCTGGATCAGGTCCAGGAACTGCAGGCCGCGATTGGTATATTTCTTGGCAATGGAAATCACCAGACGCAGGTTGGCCTCGACCATTTCCTTCTTCGCACGCCGTGCCTTGGCCTCGCCGATCGACACTTCGCGATTGATTTCCTTGATCTCGCTGATCAGCACGTGGAACAAGCCTTCGAGGTCCTTCAGCTTGTTCTGACGGCGCTCCACTTCATCCTTGAACCGGGCGAGCGGCGCCGAGTAGCGCTTCTTGGCCTTGATGTGCTTGTCGAGCCAACGCGTGCTGGTTTCGTTCTTCGGGAAGGTCGAAATGAAGTCCTTGCGCGGCATGCCGGCCTGCTTGATGCAAAGGAACATGATTTCCTTCTCGAGCAGCCGCACTTCGGTCACATGCTGGCGCAGGTTGTCGATCAATTGATCGAACATCTTCGGCGCGAGCTTCAATTCCATGAGTTCGCCGCAGATCTTCTTGCGGATCTTCAGGGTCTTGGGATCCTTCGACCCCAGCTTGTCGAGCGCGTTCAAGAACTGGTGGTGCACCTTCGCGATCGAGCTGAAGCGCTTCGCGGCCTCTTCCGGGTCCGGCCCGGTGTCGATGGCCTCTTCTTCTTCGTCGCCGTCGCTGTCATCATCGTCATTCGCGGCTTCTTCGCGCTCCAGAGCCATCATTTTCGGATTCTGCGGCTGCGCAATCTCGTCCGGCGCATTCGGGTCCACGAAGCCGACGATGACATCGACCAGACGCATCTGGCCGGCCTTGACGGTCTCATAATGCCGCAACAGCAAATCGTACGTGCCCGGATAGCTGCCGAGCGCAATCTTGACCGCCTCCAGGCCCTCTTCGATGCGCTTCGCGATGCGAATCTCGCCTTCGCGGGTCAACAACTCCACAGTGCCCATTTCGCGCATGTACATGCGCACGGGATCGGTGGTGCGGCCGAATTCCGCGTCGAGATTGGCGAGCGCCGCGGTGGCTTCTTCGACCGCTTCCTCGTCGGGCGCCGCGGTCGCGTCGGTCAGCAACAACGATTCGGCATCCGGCGCCTTCTCGTACACCGGAATTCCCATATCGTTGATCATGTTGACGATGTCTTCGATCTGCTCCGGATCGACGATTTCGCTCGGCAAATGATCGTTGACTTCAGCGTAGGTGAGGTAGCCCTGCTCCTTGCCGCGCGCAATCAACAGTTTCAATTGCGACTGACGCTCGTCCGCAATTTGAGTCGCGGTGCCTGCTGGGGCTTTTTTGATCAAGGTGGACGCCTCGTTAGAGATCTGGAATTTCAATGCAAGCCGACAAGTATACGATTCTGGCCATTGCGTAGCCACTCAATGCGCGGGCTCAAGACGGCGCTCGGGACCGGCCCTTGGCTTGCAGAAGTAGGCTTAATTCGGCCTTTTCGTCGTAATTCAAGCCCATTTCCTCTGCTTTTCGCAATAATTCGTCCATTCTGCGACCGGGGCCATATTCCTGGACCAGCTTTTGAAGCGCCATTTGCAGCTCCTTGGCCGCCGCCTCGGCGGTCGACACCAGGGGTTCGGCCATCGCGAGTTCCGCCAGCCGGCCGTGCTCGGGGAAGTCCCGCCAGCGCTCGAGCAGCATCGCGGTGCTGGGGGAGGAAGCGGTCTTGGCCTGCGCGAGCAGCTCCTTGAGCACCGCGATACCGGGCATATCGACCCCGCCGAGCGATTCGGGTTCCAATTTCGCGGCCGCGCCGGGGTGGTGCAGCACCAGAGTGATGGCCTGGGTCAGCAAATTGCCGCGCCCGACGCTGATTCGACCGCGCCGCTGCGGGGCGGGTTCCGGACGGCCCGCGGGCGGACGCTTGGGGTCGCCGGCCGCGAACGACCTCTTGAGCACGGCAGCCGGCATGCTGACCCGGGCGGCCAGGCTCTCCGCGAGCATTTCGCGGTAAATACCCTCGGGCATCCGGGCAAACAGGGGCGCGGCCAGAGCTTTGAGCTTCGCCCGGCCGTCGACATGCTCCAGGTTCACTTCGACCATCAGTTGTTGAATCAGGTATTCAGACAGGGGCAGGGCGGAATTGAGCCGCCGCTCGAAAGCCTCGGGCCCTTCTTCCGCCACCAACGTGTCCGGGTCGTGGCCTTCGGGCAGAAACATGAACTTGAGCTCGCGGCCATCGCGCGCCAGGGGCAGGGAGTTGTCCAGCGCGCGCCAGGCCGCCTGCCGTCCGGCGCGATCGCCGTCGAAACAGAACACCACTTCGCTGGTCAACCTGAAGATCTTGTTGAGATGCTCCTGGGTGGTCGCGGTACCGAGAGTGGCCACCGCATAGGTAATGCCGGCTTGATGGAGGCGCACGACGTCCATATAGCCTTCGACGATCATCAGGCGCTTGAAATCCGCGCGCGCCTGCCGCGCCTCGTACAGTCCGTAGAGTTCGCGCCCCTTGTGAAACAGCGGCGTTTCCGGCGAATTGAGGTACTTGGGCTCCCCCTGATCAATGATCCGTCCGCCGAACCCGATGACGCGGCCGCGCGAATCGCGAATAGGGAACATCAGCCGATCGCGGAAGCGGTCGTAGAATCCCGCCACGCGCTCGCCGCCGCGGGAGTCGCGTTCGATGATCAAGCCGAGTTGAAGGATTTGGCGTCGTTCGGGCTCCTGCGATCCGAAGCGGTTGAGCAGGGCATCCCAAGAGGCGGGTGCATACCCCAAGGCGAATTTCGCAGTGGTTTTTGCGTCAATTCCGCGCGCCGCCACATATTTTTGCGCGCGCGCGTTGTCCGCCAGGTTCTGCTCGAAAAAGCCCGCAGCCCGCGACATTACGTTGTGCAGGTCGGCGCTGCCGGTATCGCCGCCGCCCTTCAGGGCCTCGCGCGGCATTTCGAGAGCTATGCGCTGCGCAAGGTCGGCGACGGCGTCGAAGAACTCCATCTTCTCGTATTGCATGAGAAAGCCGATCACGGTGCCGTGCGCGCCGCAGCCGAAGCAATGATAGAACTGCTTGTCGGGACTTACCCAGAAGGAGGGCGACTTTTCGTTGTGGAACGGGCAGCATGCCTTGAATTCGCGCCCGGATTTCTTGAGCGGCACGCGTGCGCCGATGACTTCGACGATGTCGGAGCGCGCGACGATTTCGTCGATGAACGCCTGTGGAATGCGGCCGGCCATGGACCGCGGGCGGTCAACCGCTTAAGCGGGCTTTGATTTTCGCCCCGACGGCGGCCATGTCGGCGCGGCCTTGTGCCTTGCCCTTGATGATGGCCATGACCTTGCCCATATCCTTGATGCTGCCCGCACCGCTCGCGGCAATGGCATCGTTGATCAGACCGTCGATATCGGCATCGCTCAACTGGGAGGGCAGGTAGCCCTGCAAAAGGGTGATCTCGGCGGATTCCTTGTCGACCAGATCCTGCCGATTGCCGGCTTGGAACTGCACCAGCGATTCCTTGCGCTGTTTGATCATTTTCTCGAGAACGCTCAATACCTGAGCGTCATCGAGACTGATTCGCTCGTCGACCTCGCGCTGTTTGATGGCGGACGTGATCATCCGAATGACACCGAGGCGCTCCTTCTCGCCGGAGCGCATCGCTGCCTTCATGTCGTCCGTAATGCGCTCTTTGAGAGACATCCTTAGGCGGACGGCTCCTTAATAGGAGGGCCGGCTCGGGGCCGCCGGCGGCGGACTCTGCGGCGGACCGCCCGCACCGCGCATATTCTCGCGGGAGAGGCGCTTCAGATGCCGTTTGACCGCGGCAGCCTTTTTTCGCTTACGTTCCTGGGTGGGCTTCTCGTAGAATTCACGTCGCCGCAGCTCGGTGAGGACGCCCGCTTTTTCACAGGCACGCTTGAAGCGACGCAAGGCGGCGTCAAAATACTCATTCTCGCGAACTCGAACGCTGGGCATTCAAACCTCAAATGTATGGCGCGGCCGCCGGGATTCGGCGGCAGGGGGGCGCATTCTAAGGTGCGCCCTCATAAAAGGCAAAGGC